>JAPWUY010000470.1 GCA_028275295.1 Thermodesulfobacteriota bacterium
GGGAGAGATCATCCTAAGCGGTTTCCAGCCTTGACCTTGAAACATGGAGCCTTTTATCATGCCCTTTGAATTACTGGATGGCTCTTAGGAGACAAGCACCATCATGGAAGAGAGAAGGCTTCCAGAGCCCAAGGATTTCATTCGCGAGATCATTATCGAGGACATTCGGCAGGGCAAAAACCAGGGAAGGGTTGCCACCAGATTCCCGCCTGAGCCTAACGGATATCTCCACATAGGGCATGCTAAGTCCATCTGTCTCAATTTCGGCATAGCCCAAGAGTTCGGGGGGACCTGCAATTTGAGATTCGATGATACGAATCCGACCAAGGAAGAGGCTCGCTATGTGGAAGCCATCATGGAGGATGTCAGGTGGTTGGGTTTTGATTGGGGGGATAGGCTCTATTTCGCATCGGACTACTTCGATAAGCTTTACGAATATGCGGTGGAGCTGATCAAGGCTGGGAAGGCTTACGTGGACAGCCAGAGCCAAGAGGAGATTCGCCTGACCCGGGGCACGCCCACAGAGCCAGGAGTGGAGAGCCCTTACAGGAACAGATCGGTGGAGGAGAACCTGGAGCTCTTCGAGAAGATGAGGAAGGGCGAGTTCGACGATGGCCAGTGTGTTCTCAGGGCCAAGATAGACATGGCTTCGCCCAATCTTCTCATGAGGGACCCTGTTCTTTATCGCATAAGAAAGGTTCCCCACCACAGGACAGGGACCAAGTGGTGCATATACCCGATGTACGACTTCGCCCATTGCCTCTCAGACGCCATAGAGGGGATCACCCACTCCATTTGCACGCTGGAGTTCGAGGTTAACAGGGCCCTTTATGACTGGGTCCTGGACAATGTGAGCGCCCCCTGTCATCCGAGACAAATAGAGTTCGCGAGGTTGAATCTGAGCTATACGGTCCTGAGCAAGAGGAAGCTCGCCCAACTCGTTGAGAGCGGAATAGTGGAGGGATGGGATGACCCTAGAATGCCCACCCTTGCAGGACTCAGAAGAAGGGGCTATACGCCCGAGTCCATAAGGGAGTTCTGCGAGAGGATAGGAGTGGCCAGGAGAGACAGTTTGGTGGATCTGAGCCTTTTGGAACACTGCGTGAGGGAGGATCTCAACAGAAAGGCCAAGAGGGTCATGGCTGTACTGAGGCCGTTGAGGGTGGTCGTGGAGAACTTTCCTCCGGATCGGGTGGAGGAGCTTTTGGGACCTTACCACCCCGACGATCCAGCTATGGGCACAAGGCCAATCCCCTTTTGTCGGGAGATCCTAATAGAGAGAGATGATTTTCTGGAAGATCCGCCCAAGGGTTACCACAGACTTGCTCCAGGCAGAGAAGTGAGGCTCAGGTACGGTTACTTTATAAAGTGTGTCGGCGTGATCAAAGACCCAGCCACGGGAGAGATCGTGGAACTGAGATGCACGTATGACCCGCAGACAAGAAGCGGCTTTGCCCCAGACGGCCGGAAGGTGAAAGGGACCATCCACTGGGTGCCCGAGAGATACTCCCTGGAGGCAGAGGTTAGACTCTATGACAGGCTTTTCACCGTGGAGGATCCCAGCCAAGAAGAGGACTTCCTGGCATTCGTCAATCCCGACTCCCTCGTTGTCGTGAAAGGCGCGAGGGTGGAGCCCAGCCTCTCGAGTGCCTCTCCTGGAGACCACTTCCAGTTCGAGAGAGTGGGCTACTTCAATCTCGACCCCGTCGAGGGCAAGAGGGGCAACCTCGTGTTCAACAGAACGGTTCCCCTCAGGGACACTTGGGCCAAAGTAGCATCCAAGGTCACCTGAGGGCTTTGATCTCCGTCTGCACGAGCTCAAGCCTCGCCTTGAGAAGTTTCTTGTAGTAAAGTTCCATCTTGGAGGAGTCCTTCCGAGCCACAGCTTTCAGGAGATCGCCCTCTATCTCCGCCACCTCGAGTCTCCTGTAGTAGTCCGTGGACTCTTTCAGATGTGCCAAAACTATCTTCCCCGTGAGCAGGGGATGGTTATTGGTCACGTTGGCATCGGGAAAACGTGTGCCATGCTCGAGCTCCACCTCGAGTCCAACCCGGAAGTCCTCGAGGGGTATCTTCATGCCCGTGGTGTTCACCTCCGAAAGAATTATCTTCGCCTCCTTCTGGGTAACTCTGGGGTTCTTGAGGCGACTCCAATCCCTAATTCCCAGGCCCTTGCAAACTCTCCTCACCTCTTCGGGCGTTACATATTCGGGAATATCCATCTCAGCACCTCCCCGCGGGTTGGATCCACTCATGCCCTTTCTGTGACCTTAAGGCCAAATCTCTCCTCCAGGATTCTCGCCGCTGCCCTTGTGTCCTCTTTTATGGGGGCAGCCGATCTCTCGAGATCTTCCCTTATATCTGGCACCTCCAACTCGTATATCTTCTCCACCCCTCCAGGCCCTATTTTAGCAGGCACACCGAAGCCCATGGAATCGATCCCGTCTTCCTCTTTCACGAGCCCGTATTCTCCTTTCAGGATGGCTACGACTGGCTGAACCTCAGCCTCTCCCATTATGATTGCCCTGAGCATCTCTCCCGCTGCTTTTG
>JAPWUY010000472.1 GCA_028275295.1 Thermodesulfobacteriota bacterium
TTGAAGCACGTCATTTCTTGTGTCTCCGGAGATTATCAGTTTTGGGCAGAATTTGGGGTTGGGGTTTCGTGTTTTCAAATAGCTAGCCTGCCGAAATACGAAGCTTGGTAGTGTCGCCGATATGTTGTGAAAAATCGGGCTAGCATGCACATTTCGCTTGACATTGGTGTCGGTTGTAGGGTGGTGTCGCCATGTACTTCAGGGTCGCCACTAGAAAGAAGAAAAGCGGCACCTACCAGTCGCTCCACTTGGTGGAGTCCTATCGTACCCCTGATGGCAAGGTCCGCCAGAAGATCATCATCAACTTTGGACCACTCCATCGATACACCAAGGAAGAGATCCGAAAGATCATCGAGGAGCTGAGCAGGTTCTTCCAGCTGGAGGAGACAGCCAGGGGGGAGGAGTTCTCTTTTGAGACAAGCCAGGACTTCGGGGGCACCTACGCCATCTTTCGCATCTGGGATGAGCTTGGATGGGGCCGGGTATTGAGGACATATCTCAGGGGCCGGCACTATGACTTCGATGTGGTGGCCAATTGCAAGCTGCTTGTGGCCAATCGGCTCTTGGACCCCATGGCCAAGCTCCACAGACTGGAGTGGATGGATGGGGTCCACTTCCCTGGTATCAAGAGAGAGGATGTGGACTACAACCATCTTTTGCGTTCCATGGACTTTTTGATCGAGCACAAGGAGGTCCTGGAGCCCAAGCTCGTCTCGGCCCTCATGGGTCTTTTTGTTTGGATCTGGTCTTCTATGATCTCACATCGTGCTACTTTGAGATCGATCAAGAGGACCGGGATAGGAGGAAAGCCAGGGGTTCGAGCTTGAGGAACTACGGCTATGACCGGGACCGAAGGGGCTGTCCGCAGCTGGTCCTGGGGCTTGCGATGACCAGGGAGGGGATGCCTTTTTTGCCACTGGGTATTTCCGGGGCAGACGCCCGACAGGGCTACGCTCAAGGCTCTGGTCAAGGACCTCAAGGCTAGGTTTCCCATCAAGAGGTGTGTGGTTGTGGGCGACAGGGGGCTTCTCAGTGAGGACAACTTGGAGGTGCTCTCTGGGGCTGGGCTGGACTACATAGTGGCCCTTCCACTTAGGAGAAGCTCTGTGACAAGGAGGGTCATTGAGGCTGTCGAGGACAGACTCGAGGAGCAGCTCAGGCTCTGGGAGGAGGCGAAGGTGCCTCTTGACGAGGGGGAGTGCTTCCTGCATGTGCATTTGGATGGAAGGCGATTTGTCGTGGCCCACAGGGAGGCCATTGCCATGGAGAGGAGGAGGAATCGCATGGCCCCCCTTCGGGAAGCGACTTCCTATGTGACCTTCCGGGTGGCCAGGAGCCATGGGCAGCAAGAGGGCAGTATCCCCAAAGAGGGCCGTGTGCTCAGCCATCAGGACACCCTGCTTCACCTCCACGACTACCTCAAAGGGAGAAAGCTTCGTCGCTACTACAGGCTTTGGCTGGATGAGGATGGCACCATCCGATGGGCTCCCAATGAGGAGAATCGAAGCTGGGAGAACCTAATCGATGGAAAGCTCATCCTCGAGACCACAAACCGAAGCCTTTCCCTCAGAAGGTGGTCTTGCATTACAAGGAGCTTCAGGACATAGAGCGCTCTCTTCGGACTCTCAGGAGTTCCCTCGATATCCGGCCGGTCTATCACTTTGTGGATCGCAGGGTCCGGGCCCATGTGTTTATATGTGTCATGGCGCTTCAGATCCAAAGGCTCATGCGCCAAAGGCTCCAGTTGGCAACATCCACAGCTCGCCTGAGCGGGTGCTCCAGAGGCTCTCGCTTCGGAGGTCTGTGGAGGCCAAGACCCAGAGAAAACACATCCAGGGTCTTTTGACACCCAGCCCCGAGCAGCTCAGCCTGTTCAAGGCCCTGGGGGTTGGAGCCCTCCAGCACAAAGAGCTGGGCGCACAGCCCCTGTAGTGACGACCAAGAAAAATGACCCTATTGAAATCATTCAACTTTTAGCCAAAGACTGAGAATCTCCAGGAGCTATGGGATTCACTTTCGCCGAGAAACTCAGAGAAAGCCACCTGGTGGAAGGCCAAACAGCACCGGGCCGGGAGATAAGGATCCGCGTGGGCCAGACTCTCACCCAGGATGCCACAGGCACAATGGTGTACCTTCCCTTCGAGGCCATAGGGATCAATAGGGTCAAGACCCAGCTCTCTGCCAGCTTCACAGACCACAACATCCTCGAGACGGATTCCAAGAACGTTGACGACCACAGGTACCTCCACACCACCGCCGCCAGGTTCGGGGCAGTCTTGTCACCTGCGGGAAACGCCATCTCCACTACGTGCACAGGAAAAGTTCGGGCTCCCTGGGAGGACCTCCTTGGTTCTGACAGCCACAGCACCGCGGGCGGGTGCTTGGGCATGATTGCCATAGGGGCAGGCGGTCTGGAGGCGGCCCTGGCTTTGGCCGAGAGGCCCTTCCACTTCGCCATGCCCAGGACATGGGATATTCATTTGACCGGAAGGCTTCAGCCCTGGCATTGAAAGAGTGAGTGAGCTCCCTCACATCGTCC
>JAPWUY010000471.1 GCA_028275295.1 Thermodesulfobacteriota bacterium
TGGTTTCCTTCAGTAAAATCCACTACTTGGAACAAACCCCTTCTTTGACCCACCAAGTTTTCCATCTCCGCGGAGGCACGAACAGATCACCCAAAAGCCAAAACTTTATAAATTGTTTTCGCACTCCTGTCAAGATATAATCCCGTCGAGGGTCCCGCTCACCCGCAAGCGGAAGCTCCGAAGATGCGAGGGGACATAAAAGTAGCGGCAGTTTCCCTATCGGCACGCGGTGGAGATCCTTGGCACAATTGCGAGAGGATGGCTGAGCTCTCGGCCCTCCTTTCAGGCCAAGGGGTTGAGCTCATCTGTTTCCCCGAGGCCTCTCTCACTGGATACTCTGTCAGGGAAAGGGAGGCCTTGGCCTGGGCCATTTCTTCGGATAGCCTTTTTCTCGACGACCTCAGAAGGCTTTCCCGCAAGCTGGGGGCTACTCTCCTTGTGGGCTTCATGGAAAAGGCCCTCGGGGGAAAACTTTTTTTGACACAGGCGGCACTTTGTCCCAGAGGGGAAGAGGTCCTGTACAGGAAGACCCACCTGAGCCCTCAGGAGGCTCTTCTTTTCGAGGCTGGCTCTTCTTTCTCCATCTTCGATGCTGGCCAAGTCTTGGGTGGCATAGCCCTCTGCTACGAGGCCCATTTTCCCGAGTACATGGCAGCTCTCGCCCTGAAAGGGGTGGAACTTCTGTGTTTTCCCAGCGCCTCACCCGGTGAGTCACCCGATGAGAAACTCGAGAGGTGGCTCAGATTCATGCCCGCAAGGGCATACGACAATGGCGTCTTCGTGATGGCTTGCAATCAAGGAGGAGAAAACGGCTCGGGTCTCAGGTTCCCCGCCGTGGCCTTGATCCTGGATCCCAAAGGGAGGATCTTGGCCTCGGAAACGGGCGAAGAGGAGGCCGTGGCTGTGGCCACCTTGAAGGCCCAAGAGGTAAATCGAATAAAGGCCCACCCTCTCGCCAATTTCCTGAGCCACAGAAGGCCCGAGCTTTACTCCCCTGTGGGGAAGTGAAGCCTCGAGGATTCGGGTGGGCGAGGAGAGGATCTCGTTCTTCCCCGGAGGCCAGTCCCGACTCACACCTCAGGAAGAGGGAAAAGGGAGTAGTCCCAGAGCTGCCTCTTTATGAGGGCCAAGTCCTCCTCATCGGGATTGAATGGATAGCTCCTTATGTCATCTCCAGGGGCACAATCCCCATAAGGCCTCGTGCACACAGTCTTTCCCGTCTCATCGGGGCATCCGCTTGTCATAAAGGGTGTCCCCAGCTCTATGATCCTCTCGAGCTCCCTTTGGGGCAGTCCGAAGGAGACAATTTGGCCCTTGTCATTGAAGGAGAATTCCTCCAGCGTGGCCAGGCCCTCGTCTATCAGGTACCTTGCGAGCTGACATCTCCTGTACTGGCCCACAGGTGGTTGAGGCCACCTCTCAAGCCTCGATCCGGGCTCGGGAAAGAAACAGAAAAGATGGGTGCACCCCCCCGATCTCCTTATTCGATCCATAACCCCCACCATCTCCTCCTCTGTCTCACCCAGTCCCACAATGAGGTGAACACCGACCTTCCCAGGCCCGAATATCTCGACACCCTCGTGAAATATGGCCCAATATCTCTCCCACCTGTGAGGCCCCTTCACGCCCCTTCCCCTGAGCTTGTCGAATATCTCCTCCGTAGCCCCATCTATGGCAATCCCCAATCTATCAACTGGAATGGACTTATAGAGTTGGAGATCCCCAGGCCTCAAGAGCGTTGGGGAACACAGAAGAGAAAGGGGAACTCGGGGAAGCTCGGACTTGAGGATCTCCAGGATCTCAATGGAATCCTTGACTGCCTTTCCGTGGGTGATCATGGAAAGGCATATTCTCTTCACTTCTGAAGAATGCTCCTTGCACCTCGCCACTATCTCCTCGAGAGAAACCATTGGCCACGGGACCCTTATGAAGCTCTTCTTCTCATAGCTCCCATCCCTCACTCTCTGAAGTCCGCAGTAGGCGCAATTGGCAGAGCATCCTTGCTCGTAAGTCATGAGAAGATTTATGCAACGAAGCTTGGCGTTCCTGTAAAAGCTTCCTGATCTCAGGCCCAAGGTCATCGCAGCGGCCAAACTTATCCTGAGATAATCGGGGCTTTCACCGCCCTTGGGCTGGAGCTGGAGTCGAGAAGGTCCTTCCATCTTTGCCTCCCAAAAAATAGCAAGATCTCCTTTGAGCCAAGGCCAAAGGATCCTCAGCTCATGGAGCAGCAGGTCTCCCTGAATTCCACTTCCAATCCCAGATCCCTGGCCAAACGCACCGAGTCCTCGCTGTAGAGTCCCACTCTCTGGACACCGGCTTCCATTGCGAGTCTTTCGAGCTCCAATCTGAGCCTTCCCCTTGGCCTCGCACAGCCGAGGGCAATTGTGGCCTCTGGAAACAGAAGCCTCGATTCAGCTATGAGTCTCGCCACTTCCTTTGGAGAGGCAGGTTGGCATCGAGCCATTGGCGTCTCCCTCAAAGGCATGAATGCCACCCACACCAGAAGATCAACCGGATATTGGGAGAGGATCTCCAT
>JAPWUY010000473.1 GCA_028275295.1 Thermodesulfobacteriota bacterium
TTTCGAGTTGGACTCTTGCCCGTGTCCCTCTCTTCCTTGGAGATGCCCTTGAGTCCATAGAGCTCGAGGAGCCTGTTTATGTCGGTTGTTCTCAAATCGAGCCCGCCTCCACCCACTGGCAGGATCAAGATGGACTTGCCCTGCAGGGCCTCGGCGAGCTTGAGCTTCACCATGGTCTCCCCTCCCTTTCCTGAAAGGGCCTGAACCATCTCCTCGAGGCCCTTGGCCTCCGCCTCCGCCTCTGCCCTTATGGCCTTGGCGATCATCTCCTGTTGAGCGTAGTAAGCGTCAGCCTCTATCTTGGCCTGGAGAAACTCTCCGTCAGCTTTGGCCACCATCTGGTTGACCTCTCCTATGGCATCCTGGAGCCTCCTTCTCCACTCCTCCTCGGCCGCTCTGGTCTCGCTCTTGGCCTTCTCAGCTAGCTGGTCCGCTACCTTCCTCTCCTCTATGGCCTTCTCATATGCTGGATTGAACCGGTAATCCTTGGTCAGCACGTTCTCCACTATTATCCCGTAAGGGTTGAGGATCTCGTTCAGGATCTGCTTTGCCCTAGCTGCCTTTTTCGCCCTTTCCTCGGCCACATAGAGCTGCTCTGTCCTGAGCTCTCCGAAGATGTCCCTGGGGGAGCTTCTCGTCACGGTCCTCACGAGGCTCTCCTTGAGTTCCTCGTCGCTTTTGGCCACGAACTGCAGTATGTGAGGGGCCTTTGTAGGGTCTATCCTGTAAGAGATTATCACATCGAGGCTTATGTCGTTACCGTCGATGGTCTTGAACACGAGATCGTCCCTTCCCTCCCTGTCCCCTCGGCCGGGATGCAGTGTCATCTCCAGGACCTGTAGCCTTGTATCGAAGGTGTGCCAGTCATTTATCACGGGCACGAACCAGTAAGTTGCCCCTGGGCCATAGGTCTTCTGCTCCACCCCAGCACTCCTGAATATCCCCAACTTTATGGTCCTAACTCCCACCTCCGTGGGACCCGTGGAATAGGGCATGCAGCCCGAGACAAATCCGAGAAACAGGATCGGAAGTATCCACCCTCTGCCTCTTCTCGTCACCTTCTTCATGGGATTACCTCCTGGTTTCCGGCTCTCGAGATCCTACTTGGCATCTATCTCCAGCATCCTGAGAGTGCTTTTGAGATCCAGGGGGTTGAGCCCGGACGAGCCATCCGAGGGGAGGACTATGAGCTGCAATCCCCTGTACACTTCCGCCATCTGGAGCCCCACCAACAGGTTGGCCCCTTGCCCCCCTAGGGCTTCGTTTTTCAGTCTCGTCCTCTCCGCTTCCGCCATCTTCACAAGAAGATCCCCTTCTGCCTTGGTCTTCCTCGAGTAGAGTTCCGCCTCGGCCTTTTTCCTCGTGACATATGCCTCTCCCTCTTGAAGCTTCACCGCCACGGCTGCTCTTCCCTCCTCGACGGTCTTCTTGAGTTTGGCCATCTCCGAGGCAGCCCTGGCCTCCGCTTGATTCTTGAAGACTAGCTGATCCTTGATCTTCTTCTCCTCTATGTTCTTCTGGATCTCCTCGCTGTACTGGAAGTACCTGATGAGCACGTGCTCCACCTGGATCCCCTTGGGTCTCAACTCCTCGTTCATTATGTCCCTCGCTTCGTGAACCTTCTGGAGCCTCAAGGGGCTGTTGTAGAACTCCTCTGTGGTGAGCTGACCCAATGTCTGCTTCAGTATGGGCTCTGCCCTGGGAACGATTCCGTTGTCCTCGAAAAGTCTGCCAGGGCCCAATGTGACGAAGACCTGATAGGGGTCCACAATCCTGTAAAGGACAGAGGCATCCACCTCCACGAAGAAACCATCCGATGTCTGAATGTAAGCTGCCCTTTCATGCCTCGCGAACTGGGACTTGGTTATGGGATTGTTGCTGAGCTCCAGGACCTGGATGGATTTGGGAAACTTGTGCATCTTCTCGAAGGGCTCTGGAAGAACGAAGCGAAAACCAGTCTCGTAGGGCTCCCTCTGGATGCCCCTCTTGAAGCCTATCATCACCTGTTTTATCCCCACCTCATTTGGCCCGATATAGGTCAGGCAAGATCCATAACCCACTGCCACAGCGACCAATATGGCCAAAACGAGAAGGAATCTCCTGAGAGGGAATCTCCCCCTGGCACCATCCACAGCCGAGGTCTTGCCATGCTCGAACATCTTCGTCCCCCCTTTTTTCCGAGGCACTTTTCCCCTGAGATAGTGGCGACAACTGGGCTCCCTTGTCAATCCTTTTTGCTGGCCGAGGATCTCAGGATTCGAGGGGATCCCGTCTCTCTAGGGCCGCTGCACCTTCACCGAGGTCTCCTTCCTGGAGGGGAAAGTGGAAGTGGCCCCCTGAGCCCTCGGTTAACGGGGGAGCGGATGCGAGGGGACTCCCCGTCATTGGGAGATCGATTTTCGTCACCTCTGTTGACGGGTGAATCGGGATTTGCTAGTTTGGATAAGACCCGTGGGGATGTAGCTCAGCGGGAGAGCATTGCCTTCGCAAGGCAGGGGTCGGGGGTTCAAATCCCCTCATCTCCACCAGGGC
>JAPWUY010000086.1 GCA_028275295.1 Thermodesulfobacteriota bacterium
TGGCCTTGAGGGAATGAGCACAGGGCTCGCCTCTCAGTGCGGAACATGGCCTCGATGGGAGGCACAGGGAGCACTCCCCAGCACCGAAACCCATGGCAAGGGGGAAGCCCATGTAGAAGGCCCTCGCCTCCAATTCTGCGAGGATCTCCTTGTGTCTGAGCTCCGTGGGAAGATGGGTCAACCTCCAGTCAGGGCCCACAAAGTCCTCGACCCTGGCCTCGAGTTGGAAAAGAAGCGCAAAGGAATACTCCTGGATTATCTTCCTTGTGACTTCAGGGGTCAAAGGATTATGAGGTGGACACATGAGGCTACTCCCAAAGAATCTACACAAGGGCACGTAACATTTGGCCCTCGCTGCCTCCCTCACCACTAGAAGATCCGTCCCCACAATCCGGACTCTCGAGCACCCAAGGGCCATAGCCTCTCTGCACAAGATTTGGAGCTTACTTTCGAGGGAGTGTGTTTCCATCCTCTTGCTTCCCCTCAGGTGTCTTCTCCCAAATAAGCAACGACAAAGGTCAAAACAATCCATCCCACCACCAACCCGTACTCCCACAAGGTTATTCTCCTTGGAGGCCTTCTCCTCTCAACCTTCCTCACAAATCCCCTCGCCTCCAATGCCACGGCCAAGTCCTCGGAGAGCTGAAAGGACTGGACGAGAAAGGGAACCGCAAGGGCCATCAAATTTGGGATGTTTCTCAACCTGGGCCTCAAATCTATTCCCCTCGAACGCTGAGCATCCACGATGGACTTGAGCTTCCTTCCCAGAAGGGAGACATACCTCATGGCAGTTGCGAGGATGAAGCAGAAACTCCAAGGAACTCCCAATCCTGTCAAGGCCTGGGCTAGCTCTTCCACGGTGAGACTCTGGAAGAGAAGAAAAGAGACCAGAAAGAGCGCCATGAACCTGAGGCCCATCTCCATTGCATCTTGCCAGGAAAAGCTCACCCATCCAACCAAAACCACCACAGCTACCATGGGGCCCGATATCCTGAGATAAGACAAAAGCTCCCTTGCCCGAGAAAGGACCAGAAGGCCTTCCAAAAGCGCGCCAAGCTCCACTGCCAGAAGCAATCTCCTCTGGGTCAAGAGAACCATTACCACTGTCAGAATTCCCAGGATCACCCTTATCCTAGGATCCACCTTTTTCAAAGCAATACCTCGGATACCACTTTTCCGGCTCTCATTTCCAAGATCCTATCCGCAACTGCCATTGCAAAACCCATGTCGTGGGTGACCACGACCGTCGTCTGCCCCCTCTGTGCCAGATCATCCAAGGTCCTGGCTAGGGCCATTCGAGCCCGGCCATCCTGACCAGAAGTGGGCTCGTCCAAAACCAGAATCTCTGGTTCCATGGCGAGGATGGAGGCTATGGCAACCCTTCTCTTCTCACCCTCGCTCAACTTAAAAGGAGATCTCCCCAGGAGATCCCGGATACCCATTGTCTCGCAGATCTCCTCGAGCCTGCTCTCCGTGCACCTTTTCTTTGCCTGCGGAGAGGCGAGAATCTCCTCCTCTACCTTGAGCCTGAAGAACTGGTCGTTGGGATTCTGGAAAACGAGGCCCACTTTCCCGCTCATCTCAGAGGGATCCCTCCGCCCCACTCTCTCTCCCATGACATACACTTCTCCTCCAGTGGGTCTCAGAAGACCATTGAAATGGCGGATGAGGGTCGTCTTGCCAGCGCCATTGGGTCCCAGGATTGCTAGGGTCTCCCCTCGCCTCACCTTCACATCTACCCCTTTTAAGAGCAAAAGACCGTCTCTTCTGTGGTAGAGCCCTCTTCCCTCCAAAACCGTCTCCTCGTCTCTTTTCCCCCTGCGTTTTCTTTCCCCGTACACAGGGATCAAGCCTCTTTTCACGAGCTCTTCCCCCGCTCCAGCCGCAGGTCCGTCGTAGACCTTGTGGCCACAATCGAGCAAGACGCATCTACTAACGTCTTCTATCAGACCCTGGACTCTGTGCTCCATCACAAGAAGGGTCCTCCCCTGGGAGTTGAGCTCCTTGAGAACCCCTCTCACCCTCTTTGCCGATTCCTCGTCGAGGTGGGCGAGGGGCTCGTCCACAATGAGGAGCCTGCAGGGCATGGAGGCAATGGAAGCCAGAGCCACCAACTTCTTCTCGCCTCCAGAGAGTTCCCGGGGGCTTCTCTCCATGAGGTGGCCTATCCCCAGCGAATGGGCCATCGCCGATACCCTACTTTGAATCTCCCCTTCGTCCATTCCCAGGCCCTGGAGCCCAAAGGTCATCTCATCGGCCACAGAAGGATTGAAAAGCTGTGCATCCACATTCTGGATCACAAGACCCACATGGGGCAGAAGCTCCGACGGGCCCCGAAGGGAAATATCCACTCCAGCCACCGTGGCCTTACCCTCCATATTTCCACCCAAAAGGTGAGGGATCAGACCGGCCACTATGTAGGCCAGTGTGGTCTTGCCTGAGCCGCTCCCTCCGCAGAGAAGCACGTACTCGCCTTCCTGGATCTGGAGATCAACCTTCTCGAGGGCCTTTCTTCCCCCACTTCCTGGAAAGGCGTAGCTTACGGATTCGAGATTCACTAAGGATTCCATATACCTGCCTTCCTCAGTATCTGAAGGACCAGGACCCCCAATATCGCTCCCAGGATACTGCTGGATGCGAACGCTCCCATGAGGACGGATGCGGCCATGGTCTTCTTCATGATCATGGGGGCCACTATCCAGAGGCTGACCAGTGCACCCAGAAGGCCCGTGCCTATTACCTCTCCCACGGCAGCCCCATAGATGCTCTTGAAAACTCTGTACGCCATCCCCGCGAGGAAGGCGCCTATCATCCCCCCTGGAAATGCCAGGGGAGTGCCGACTCCGAGTATGTTCCTTATTATGGCTGCGGCGGTCGCGACCCCTAAGGCGTACCATGGGCCCACCATGACAGCCCCGATGACGTTGATCATGTGTTGGGCCGGAAACAGTTTTATGAACCCAACGGGTATGAATATGGGTGAGAGAGCAACAGCCATGGCAACCAGAATCACGGCCCTCGCGATTTTCTTCGTCTCCATCATTCACCCTCCTTGCCGGACAGGGGCTCTTTCTCCTCGAGCCCCAGAATCAAGCGCAAGACCAAGTTGGCCTGGTGGTGCGCAGCGATTCCCACCCTCGGGGCCATGAGCCCTTGTCCTGGCCTGGCTGCCGAAAGCTGATCCCCCACTATGTAAAGGTTGGGTGATATCTTCTCCGTTCGAATGGTATTGCTCGGCCCATAGCCCGCAAGACCTGAAGCGGCCACAATCACGTGCCCTGGCATCCTCTCGAGCACAGTGGTTATGATCATCTCCTTCATCTCCGCCTTGTCGAATGCTTCGACAATTATGGGTGTGGAGGCGAATATCCGGGGAATGTTCTCCCTGTCAAGAACGACCTCGTGTCCTTCCACCTGGACGTATGGGTTGATCCTTGCCAGGTTCTCTTTCATTGCTTCCACCTTGGACATACCTATCTGTTCCACGAAATACTGCTGCCTGTTGAGATTGCTCGGCTCCACCACATCGAAATCAGCTATGACAAGCACCCCTATGCCCACCCTCGCGAGCGCCACTGCCACCGAAGATCCGAGGCCTCCCAGGCCAGCAATCCCCACCCTGGCAGCCTTCACCTTTTGGTGAACCCCTGGGGTGTGTCTGGCCATCATGAGGGCCTCCAGCTCCTCAGGAGGGGGGACCTCTCCCCTCTTTATCAGGACCACCTCGTCCCCATCCTTGAGGGTGACATCGCCTGACTGGGGGAACCCATTGTGGATCACCACATCAGCATCGGGTTTGAAGGCATCCCTGAGAGCGTGAAGGGTGATGGACTCTCCCACTTCCACATCCCTCTCGTTCAATTTGATCCTCATCCTCCCCTCCAGCCTCGGTGGATCCAGTTTGGAGAAACCAAAAACTTTGAGGCCGCCTCCCAGAAGAAGGGAAGCGGCCTCCCGAAACCCTCCTCGCACCCAGTGAGACGAGTGCAAGGGTACTCTTCAGCCCGGCGTCGCTTCCCTACGCTGGTATTACCCAGATCAGGTTCAAAGGGTTGCCGCGCCCATAAAGCGCGACTCTCAGTGAACCACCCCTAGCGACAGGAAAATTCCATCATGGCGGTAGAGTTTTGTCAAGGCCAACTGGGATGTGTCGTGAGAAAAGGGTATCATAGTCACGGGAATGAAAGATCTCGCAGACAGGAGGAGTTTCCAGGTGAGGATCGAGTGTTTGGTGGCAGAAGGATGTGCTTCTCTCGCGTCCCTGGAGAGGAATATCCGAAAGGCTCTCGAGGAAGAGGGCATGGAGGCCGAGATCACAGTGAAGGTCCTCGGGGAAGAGGAAGCGAGGAGGATGGGAGTTCCAGGTTCTCCCACAGTCCTCATAGATGGAGAGGATCTCGAAGGAGTGAGACCTCTAGAAGGGACCATCTCTTGAAGGGCTTACAGGGACGAGGCAGGGTGCCTCGTGAACATTCCCCCAGTAAGCTTGATAAGGAAAGCTCTGAGAAAGGCTCTTTGAGCCTCTTCGCTCGAAAAAGAGGCCCCCTGGGGCCTTGTGGGAAACTCGTCCGAGGGGTCCTTGTGAATCCGAGGGCAAAGGCCGAAAGATGACCTCTCGGTGATCGTCTCCCCAGGCAGACCAGCTCCAATGACATGGGTTTTGGCTGAGAGGCCCACTGCTTCTACATTCCGTGAAGGGAGTCCATTCCGTGTTGACAAAGAGGAACTCCCTTGGGAGAATCTCGAGAAAAGATGATCCCCTATCCCGAAATATCCCCTGTGATCTTCTCCATAGGTCCCTTCCAGCTCAGGTGGTACGGGACCATGTACCTCCTCGGTTTCGCTGTGGGGTACCTCGTGATGAGGAAGCTCACGGGGAAAAGGGAGGGGAAGTTCAAAGGAGATGCCCTCCTCGATTTCCTGGGATATGTGGCCCTGGGGCTTGTTGTTGGAGGGAGACTGGGATATGTCCTCTTTTACAACCTCGATTATTATCTCCAAAGGCCCTGGGAGATCGTCGCCCTGTGGAAGGGAGGCCTTTCCTTTCACGGTGGCTTCGTGGGGGTCATCCTCACGGGAATATGGTTTTCGAGACGAAGAGGCATTCCATTTTACGAGATGGCCGATACGGCCATAATCCCCCTTCCCATAGGGCTCGGGCTGGGCCGTATCGGAAACTTCATAAACGGTGAGCTTTTCGGAAGACCGACCCGGGTTCCTTGGTGCATGGTCTTCCCCAATGGAGGCCCCCAGTGCAGGCATCCATCCCAGCTTTACGAGGCCTTGCTAGAGGGCCTCGTGCTCTTCCTGGTTATGTGGACTGTGGGAAAAAGATCCAAACAGCCCGGTGTACCTTTCTGGACCTTCGTGGCCCTTTACGGGGTTGCGAGGTTCTTGGTGGAGTTCACGAGGGAACCGGATCCCCAGCTGGGACTGATTCTCGGGCCCTTCTCCATGGGACAGGTCCTGAGCATGCCAATGATCTTCCTGGGCGCAGCCATGCTCTGGACCTTGAAAAGGAAGGTCGCTGTACCACGACCATGACCCCCTCCCTTGACACGCTCTCGTAAGATCTTCATATTATTGGACGCACCGCCCTCACTTGGCACTTATCGGGAAGTCAAAGACGGGCCTTCCATTGTTTCCAAAGAGGGCAATAGAAGACGGCGTGATGCGATCACGCTTTGTGCTTTTCAAGGCCCGGGACGAGGAGGAAGAAGATGATAGAGGTTGATGGGGTAACCAAGTACTACGGGCCTTTTCCCGCCATAAAGGATGTGAGCTTCCGGGTGGAAAAGGGCGAGATAGTCGGTTTTCTGGGCCCAAACGGGGCCGGGAAGACGACCACCATGAAAATCCTCACCTGCTTTCATCCTCCTACCTTCGGGAAGGCCAAGGTGGCGGGCTTCGATGTAGTGGAGGATTCCCTGGAAGTGAGAAAGAGGGTGGGATATCTCCCGGAGACCGTTCCCCTCTATACTGACCAGACGGTGAGATCGTACCTGAATTTCATAGCCGAGGTTAGGGGGCTGGACAGGTCCCAGAGGAAGAAGCGGGTTGGCGAGGTCATGGAGGAGTGCGGACTCGAGGAGGTCAGGGAGAAGCTCATAGGGAAGTTATCCAAAGGATACAGGCAGAGGGTCGGAATAGCCCAGGCACTCATACACAAGCCCGAAGTCCTCATCCTGGATGAGCCAACCATAGGGTTGGATCCCCGTCAGATCATAGAGATCAGGCACCTCATCAGGGGCCTAGCTGGTGAGAGGACCGTGATAGTGAGCACCCACATCCTCCCAGAGGTCAGCATGGTGTGCAACAGGGCCCTCATCATAAATCAAGGGAGAATAGTTGCGGCCGACACCCCCGAGAACCTGACAGCCAGGCTCCAGAAGGGGATGAGGATCCACATCCAAGTGAGAGACAGCGACCCTAGAGAGGTTCAGAGGGTTTTGGAGTCCACCGAAGGTGTGAGCAGGGCGTATGTGGACAAGGAGATATCCCAAGGGGTCCACCGCTACGTGGTCGAGTCCAGTGACAGGACAGACATAAGGGGAAAGTTGGCCCGCAAGGTAGTGGAGAGGGGATGGGATCTCCTGGAACTTCACTCGGTGGAGATGAGCTTGGAGGACATCTTCCTCCAGTTGGTCACGGAGGAGCCCGTAGAGACGGAAACACTCTCGTGAAAACTCGAATCGTTCGAGCACGAAAATGGAGGCTCAGATGAGGTGGATTGCGATTTACAAAAAGGAACTGAGGTCCTATTTCGCCTCTCCTTTGGCTTACGTAATAGCCTTTGTTTTCATAGCGATAGTCGGGGTGTGGTGGTTCTTCTGGGATTTTCAAAGATTTGTCATTATAAGCATGCAGGCCGCCCAAAATCCATACTACGCCGAGGCTCTCAATGTGAACGAGATAGTCATAAGGAACCTGTTCGGCAATCTGGCTTTGGTGATGCTTTTTGGTCTGCCCCTTCTGACCATGAGGCTCTTTGCAGAGGAGAAGAAGACAGGGACCTATGAGCTCCTTTTCACTCTTCCTCTGAGGGACTGGGAGACCCTCTTGGGCAAGTTCCTGGCCTGTTGGACAGTCTTTCTCCTCATGCTTCTCCTCACGGCTGTGTATCCCGTTACCATGGCCCTCCTCACCAATCCAGAACCCATACCGATACTGGTCGGCTA
>JAPWUY010000191.1 GCA_028275295.1 Thermodesulfobacteriota bacterium
GAGAACCAGATAATAGCCGCATTCGGCACATATGGGCTTTTGCTGGTGCTTCTGGCAATGGGATGGTCGAGTAGTTTCGTAGGACCCTCTGTGGCTGAGGTCCTCAAGGATCTCAACATCTTCAATCATCTTCAGAGCTTTCTCAAAGGGGTCATAGACACGAGGGATGTGGTCTTCTACGTGCTCTTCTCATATTTCTTCCTGTTTTTGACGCTTCGTTCGCTGGAATCCAGGAGATGGCGGGGGTGATGGGATGGAAGCATGGTTTTCGAGGCGCTCCGCTCGCTACGGGATAAATACGGGGGTTCTCATCTTGGTAGTGCTGGGCATTCTCGTCCTGGTGGAGCTCTTTTCCAAGGAGAGGTTCCACGTTCAGTGGGACACGACAAAGAACCGGCGCTACAGTCTTGCCCCCCAGACCAAGAAGGTCCTGGAAGGCTTGAAGGAACCCATCAAGATATACGCCTTCTACCAGGAGGCCGATCCATCCAGGGTCTCTGCTGAGGACCTCCTTAACCTCTACAAGATCGCCTCCGGGAAAAAGATAGAATGGGAGTTCGTTGACCCCGACCGCTATCCCATGAAGGCTCAGCATTACAAGGTGAACACTTACAATTCCCTGGTCCTTGAGAGGGGAGAGAGGTTCGAGAAGGTGTACCTCGCGGAGGAGGAGAAGATCACAAATGCCCTGATAAAGCTCACCAGGGACAGGAAGAAGGTGGTCTACTTTCTCCAGGGACACGGGGAGCATGGTCTCGAAAGTGTCCAGAAGGATGGATACAGCGAGGCCAGGAAGGCAATGGAGAATGAGAACTATGAGGTGAAGCCTCTCCTTCTGGCGAGGGAGGCGAGGGTGCCGGAGGATGCGTCGGTTGTGATCGTGGCAGGGCCCCAGAAGGAGCTCCAGGAGCAGGAGTGGGAGGCCCTCAAGAGCTATGTGGAGGGTGGAGGAAAGCTCATGATGCTCCTCGATCCCCAGGGGCCTTCAGGGGCCACGGATTTTCTCTCCAACTATGGGATCGTTCTGGACAACGACATCATAGTGGACCGAGCGAGCAGGCTTCTCGGAGGCGACTATCTGGTCCCTCCCATAGTGGAGTACGAGCCCCATTCCATAACCAGGGACTTTCGTCAGAGCCCTTACTTGGTTTACCTGCCCATGGCAAGATCCGTCAGGGTCGCGGAGAAGATGCCCGAGGGGGTGAGTGCCGAGGTCCTGGCTAGGACGGGCCCTGGAAGCTGGGGGGAGAAGGACATCGAGAGGCTGAGGAGGGGGGAGGCTGAGCTAAACCCGGAGGACATTCATGGTCCAGTGCCAGTTGCAGCGGTTGCCACCATCAGGACCAAGGATTTCAACAAGAACGGAAGGATCTTGGTCATAGGAGATTCGGATTTCGTCTCCAATGGTGCCATAGACCCCAATCGCTCGGGCAACCAGGATTTCTTCCTCAACGGGCTCAACTGGCTGGCAGAGGAGGAGGAGCTTGTCTCCATAAGGCCCAAGACCGCACCGAGCAGACCGGTAATGCTGAAACCAGGCCAATGGACCATGATCTTCCTGATAGTGGTCGTGGCATTTCCCATCGCCATCCTGAGCACGGGGGTGGCCGTGGCCTGGAGCAGGAGGAGGAAAAAGTGAGCTGGAAGAGGACAGCGCTTGTGGCTCTCGTATTTGTCCTCCTTGTGGCAGTGTACATTTGGGATCACCAGCGCGTGGAGAGGAGGAAATCTCAGGAAGAGGAGGAGAAGAGGATATTTCCGTGGAAGGCAGAGGATCTCACAGAGGTGATCCTGGAAAGGCCCCAGGGCAGGCTCAGGATCGCGAGGGGGGATAAGGAAGATTGGAGCCTGTTGGAACCAGTTTCGGCGAAGGCAGACAGGGAGGAGCTGAGCAAGCTCCTCGACGGCCTTCTAGGAGCCAAAAAGGACAGGACCATAGCAGACGAGCCATCGGACCTCGAGGCCTACGGCCTATCCCAGCCATCGTACACCTTGACCTTGAAAGGGAAGACCCCGCCCCACGAGAGGACACTGCTCCTCGGGGCCAAGAATCCCACGGAGGTGTATCATTATGCTAAAATTCAAGGAGAAAAGAGGGTATTCCTGGTCTCGGACATAGTGAGGAGGGATGCGGAAAAACCCCTTTTGGACCTCAGGGACAAGAAGGTGTTGAGATTCGAGCCCCGGGATGTGGAGAGGCTGACCATAGAGGCAGGGGGCCAGAGGGTGATCCTCAGGAAAGAGGGGGAGAAGGACTGGAGGATTGAGGGGCCGGAGACATTGAAGGCCGACAGCGAGGCTGTGGAGAGCCTCCTCTTTCGCCTCTCGAGGCTCAGGGCAGTGGAGTTTGAGGACGACCCCGAAGATCTCCGGTCAAAGGGGATGGATCCTCCCCAGAAAAAGCTCTCCCTGAAATTGAAAGATACCTCGGAAGAGCAAACCATGCTCCTGGGCTTGGAGGTGGAGCAGGGCTCAACGGATGGGAGGAAAAAGAGGGTTTGGGCGAGGGTTGAGGGGCAAAACCCCCTGGTTCAGATCGAATCTAGCCAGCTGGGAGAGATCCCCTCGGAGGCCGATGGATGGCGATCCAAGGTATTGATGGCCTTTGAGAGGGACAAAGTGGAGAAGGTGGTGCTCAGGACCCCTTCCCGAAGGTTGCAATTGAGAAAACTGGCCGAGGGCGCCTGGGAGATGGAGGAGCCGGAGAGGCTCCCCGCCGATTCCGTGAAGGTGAGCGACCTCTTGTGGACCATCAAGGACTCGAGGGTTGAGAGGTTCCCCAAGAGGGAGGAGCTTGGCGCCATCGAGTGGGGAGAAAGTGTCTTGGAGGCAAATGTATGGCTTCAGGGAAGAGAAGAGCCCCTGAGGCTGGAGGTGGGGCCCGAAAGCCCTGGGGGTGGGCGCTATGCCAAGGCCCAGGAGCAGGAGGGAACCGTGGTAGTCTCGAGCAAGCTCGTGGAGGAGCTCGACAGGTTCACCCCTTGGGAGCTCAGAGAGAAGAGGTTTGTGGGGTTGGATGTCTCCAAGGTCAAGAGATTTCTCGCCCGCTGGGAGGGGAAGGAGATGGAGGTTGTCCGAAAGGGCGAGCACGATTGGGAGCTCCTCAAGCCCCAGAAGGAACCTGTCGAGGCCTTCAAGGCAACGAGTCTCCTTTGGACAATCAGGGAGGCCCGCTTCGAGGAACCTCCCAGGGAAGGGGGCGAAGACCTCGAGCTCGGCTCCCATCCTCCCAAGTTCGAGCTCTTGGCCTTCGGAGAAGGAAAGGAGCCCGTGGTGAAGTTCGTGATAGGAGGAGAGATTCCCGATAAGCCCGGATCTTACCTCTCCTGGTGCGATCCAGCCCATCGAGCATACGTGGTGGGTGGAAAGCTTCTCGAGGAAATAAAGAGGGACATCAAGGCCCTAGTTCCTTCCTTTGTCGAGGGCAGATGAAAGGAGGGGGACCAGATGCCCATCTACGAGTACCTTTGCGAGCCCTGCCAGAGGATAATGTCCGTGCTTGTCTTGAAGCCGGAGGACGAGAAGAACGTTCGGTGTTCCAAATGCGGCAGCGCCAGTTTGGTCCGTGTGCTATCGAGGTTTTCTTACCACAAGACCGAGGCTCAGAGGCTCAAGGAGTTCGACACGAGGGCTCCTAGGGACGACTCCTTCTACAAAGATTCCAGGAACATAGGCCTTTGGGCCAAAAAGAGGCTCCAGGAGTTGGGGGCAGATCTCGGGCCTGAGATAGACGAGATAGTGGAGCGAGGTAGAACTGGCAAAATTCTGGAGGACTACGACCTCTGATGCCCACAGAGAGGGACTATTACGAGATCCTCGGGGTCCCGAGGGATGCGAGCGAGGAGGAGATAAAGAGGGCCTACCGCCGACTCGCAATGAAGTACCACCCGGATCGCAACCCCGGAGATCCGGAGGCTGAAGAGCGCTTCAAGGAGGCCTCGGAGGCGTACGAGGTCCTGAGGGACCCGGAAAAGCGTCAGATATACGATCGCTATGGCCACGAGGGATTGAGGGGCACTGGCTTCTCAGGCTTCCGTGGCTTCGATGACATATTCTCGGCCTTCGGCGACATATTCGAGGAATTCTTCGGCTTCGGAAGGTCCACTAGGGCGAGGACCAGGGGAAGGCCTGGGGCGGATCTCAGGTACAACCTCACCATAACCCTGGAGGAGGCAGCGAAGGGGAAGGAGGTGGAGATTCCAGTAGAACATCATGACCTCTGCCCCACCTGCAGAGGCTCTGGCTCGAGGCCAGGGAGTGCGCCCGCCATCTGTCCAGTTTGCAAGGGCAGGGGGCAGGTGAGCCGAACACAGGGCTTTTTCACCATGACAACGACCTGTCCCCGCTGTTACGGACAAGGGCAGTTCATCGTGGATCCTTGCGAGACCTGTCAAGGGACGGGCAGGGTGAAAGTCACCCGCAAGGTGCACCTGAAGGTCCCTCCTGGAGTGGATACTGGTTCGAGATTGAGACTCAGGGGAGAAGGTGAGCCGGGCGAAGGCGGCGGGCCACCCGGTGACCTTTACGTGGTCATCCACGTGGAGCCCCACCCCTTTTTCCAGAGGCAAGGGGATGACATCTTCTGCCAGGCCCCCATATCCTTCACCCAGGCAGCCCTGGGAGCCAAGATAGAGGTCCCCACGCTGGATGGCACAGAGATCCTCCAGATCCCCAGGGGCACGCAGTCCGGTACCCTCTTTCGCCTGAAGGGCCTGGGAATGCCCAGGCTCAAGGGCTACGGGAGGGGAGACCAGGTGATAGAGGTCGTGGTCAAGACCCCGACCAATCTCACAAAAAGGCAGGAGGAATTGCTCATCCAGTTCGCAGAGGCTTCAGGAGAGAAGGTGGAGCCCAGAAAAAAGGGATTCTTCAAGAAGTGAAACTCGAGAGGTCTCTTCCCCAAAGGCCCCGGGAGAAGCGCTGGAGGAAAGCACCGCAAGAGGAACTCGAGATAAGAAGGACGTCCAATCCCGAGAGGGCCTGACCCCTCGCAAAGCAAAGGAACGATGCCGAGAGCTCTCCTCGCAATCTTCGCAATCATGATGATCTTCGCCG
>JAPWUY010000474.1 GCA_028275295.1 Thermodesulfobacteriota bacterium
TGCAGCTTTTCTCGGCCGCGAGATCCCTTCATTTGACGATGATCTCCCTGCTCAGTTCTGGGCCTTTGGGCACTTTTATGATCAAGAAGCCATCCTTGTACACGGCCTGAATTCTGTCTTCATCTATGGGCACCCTTATTCTGACCCTCCTTTCGAAGGGGCCAAAGTCTATCTCCATTTGGTGAACCTTTCTCTTGGGGTCAGCTATGGGATTGTTTCTCACCCCAGCTATCTTTATTATTCCCTTTTCCACCACCACCTGTATCTCCTCGCTTTTCATCCCGGCCATCTCCACCAATATGACTATCTCCTCGGGGGTCTCGTAGAGATCCATGGGAGGAGCCCAACCCGAAATGGAGCGGGGAGCAAAGGAACGGGATATGTGCTGGGCCATCTCCTCCATGATGAGTTCCATCTTTTCCTCCACCTCTTGGAGACCTCCCAAAAGATCTATCTTGACGATATCCATGTCTTGAACCTCCCCTCCAATCAAGGCTTCAGAGCTCCTCGACTCTGTCCCCAATGACCCTGTTCCTCCCCAAGCTTTTGGCCCGGTACATCATTCGGTCTGCGCGCTCTATGGCCCCTTGAAATTCCTCGTTCTCCCTCAACTGGGTCACCCCGACGCTCACCGTTATCCTTATCTGGGCCCCACTGGCCGAGATGCTACCAGAGGGCACCTCTATGCACATGGAGGCGACCTCCTCCCTCACCCTCTCGGCTATCTTCCTCGCAGCCGATACGTCGACCCCTGGCAGGACCACCAGGAATTCCTCCCCACCCCATCTGGCCACGAGATCCACGTCCCTCACTGAACTCCGCAACACCTCCCCCAATTCCTTGAGCACCATGTCCCCGACCCTGTGTCCCCACTTGTCATTTATCTCCTTGAAGAAGTCTATGTCCACCACCATCAGTGAGAGGGGCTCCCTGGGAGCGGCTTGCGATGCCCTGAAGGAGGCCATTTGATTTATAGCGCCCCTTCTATTCATGAGACCGGTCAGGGCATCTGTTTGGGATTCCTCCTCAGCCCTCTTGAAGGAACGATAGATCAGATACGATGAGGCTATTCCCCCGACAAAGGTGGCGAAAAGTCCCACATCTTCGCCCCTGAACCCCTCTGGATAGTGATGGAAGAGCCCCCCAACCCCATGAATCCCGTCTTCGGGGTCTATTGGTATGGGGAGCACCACCTGTGACCTCACGACCCCTGTCCCCAATGCTTTTATCCAACCCTTTTCCCTTATGGAGTAACTGAGTCTCGCCGGATGGACACTGACTCCGAGGTTCAGCAATGCCCTTATGACCTCCTCCTGAACCTTGCCCAGAAACTCCTCCTTGGGTCTGAGGCCCGTGAAGATGGTCATGCGAGCTAGCTCTCCCCTTTCCACTGTGCTCAGTGCGAAGGCGTGGAATGTAACTGCTTGAGCGAATCTCTCCACTATTCGATCCAGGACCTGGTCGAAGTCGTGGAAGTAGGGGGCTATTTGTGTGAGGTCCCGAAAGAAGTGGGCGGCCTTATCGGTTATTCCCTCGAGGCCCAGTTTAAGCTCGACCGCTGGCCTTCCCTGAAACAAGACCTTCCTGGCTTCGGGATAACAGGTCGTCTCCTCTCCCTTGGAGGTTCTCAAAACGAGAGGCCTTGGCCCAGACTTCCCATGGGCCAAAGCATCCCGCACCAGACCCATCGCCTCATCCCGGCCCTGCTCCCAGAGGAAGGACTCCGAGCC
The DNA here is from genome assembly GCA_028275295.1 of Thermodesulfobacteriota bacterium. Classification (GTDB taxonomy): domain Bacteria; phylum Desulfobacterota; class Desulfocorpusculales; order Desulfocorpusculum; family Desulfocorpusculum; genus JAPWUY01. The sequence continues at coordinate 1,731 of JAPWUY010000474.1, forward strand.
CCCACCCTTCAGGAGATGCCCCATGAGGTTCCAAAAACTCCCATTGGCCCCGAGGATTACAAGATTTGTGGGATCCACCACCACCGTCGGGACTGGAGACTCCTCCACCTCCCTCCACCATTGTCTATGGAGGAGCTCAATGAGAAGTTGCCCCTTGGGAGCCCTTGGACCAGCCTTCCTCGTCTTTTGCTCTCTCATACAACATCTCTTCCTTTTTCCCAATGGCCCTCAAAGCTTGCCCAGGTCCTGAAGGGCCTTTCTCAGAATCTCCCTATTGGCCGGTTTCATGGGGGTCAAGGGGAGCCTCAGGGGGCCTGCGGGGAGGCCCATCATGTTCATGGCTTCCTTCACAGGGACTGGGTTTGTTTCTAGAAAGAGGGCCCTCACCACGGGGAGAGTACGATAGTGTATCTCTCTGGCCTCCGCATAACGGCCCTCGAGCATCAGATGGACCATCTCCCTGTACTCCCTTCCTATCACGTTTCCCACGGCGCATATGACCCCGTGGCCTCCCAGGGCCATTATGGAAAAGGTGAGAGCATCTTCACCTGAGAGGACGTAGAATGGTTTCTGCCGATTGCGGGTCCCCTCCAGGATTCTCATGGTTTGGGTTATGTCCCCAGAGGCATCCTTTAGGCCCACTATGTTTTCTATCTCCGCCAATTCCAGGATCGTCTCAGGCTCCATGTTTCTCCCGGTCCTTCCCGGGATATTGTAAAGGATTATGGGGAGCTTGGTCGCCTTGGCTATTGCCTTGAAGTGCTCCTTGAGACCCTCTTGCGTAGGCTTATTGTA
>JAPWUY010000475.1 GCA_028275295.1 Thermodesulfobacteriota bacterium
CCTTCCTCCCAATTGCAAAACCAGGAGGCCATCGAGCACAAGGTCGTATATTTCCAGGATGCGAGTTTCGTCCCCATCCCTCGACACCTCATCTTGGAGACGCCTTTCTCCCAGGTCCTGGAGAAGGATCCTTCCTTCCACCCGGTCGTAATGGTATAGCTCGGGCACTCGTACCCCCGAGGCCCTGAGATGCCTTCCAATGTTCCAGTAGGAGTCGTTCTCCATAGGCTGCCCGGGATTTTCCATGACAACAAAGGTATCATTCCCGAGCCTGACTCTGAAAAACTTCCTCGTGGATCCATCCGAGGCAAGGGGCTCTATGGAAGAAGGAGCTGTACCCAGCTTCTCAGCAAGCCATTTTCCCAGTCGGTCCATTTTCATCTCCGATCCCTCATCTACTTTGCCCCGCAAGGTGGGTTTCCCGAGTATTTGGAAACGGCTCCAAACCGCTTTCTCTCCACATCTCTTGGGAGTTCGGCTCAAGAAGATGTGAACGGTTTCTCCCTTTCACCATGAGATGGTGAATCCCATTGGCCATGTGGGCTGGCTCGACTCTCCGGTCCAGGCTCAGCCCCATATCTCCCCATCTTTTTCTCCCCAGTTTCCCTTGACAGGGAAAGGTCATTTGGTATTATACCCTCCGAGTAGCTGAGTGGATCCTTTTCTCCTTTTTGGCTCTTTCGGACCCCGAGGAGGAAAGACGGGTGCTGAGCCACACACGGTTTTTCCGCATGGGGTTGAAGCGAGGGCCACAACCTATGGAAAGAAGGGCCAAAAGAGGGGCACTTCCCGAAGAGGGGTTCTCTCGGCCCCCAGATCATTATCCCGAAAATAGCAGGTTCCTTCCCCGAACGCCCGGGCGAGTAAGCACCTCCACCTCGAGGTCCAAGGTGCACCCCATCCGCAAAGGAGTTTGCGGGCCCAAAGCCCGCCCATCGGCCTTCAGGCATAAAAACAGAAGGAGGTGACCATGGCACAGAAACAGGGCATCGATTGGTCGAGTTTGTGGAAGAAGGATGAGTGGATGGCTGTTTGGTTGGGGTTTCTCATCATCATTCTAGTTTTGGCTGGTGTTCCTGTGAAGAATCCTTCCTTCAAATGGACGACAGATGGCGAGTTCTCAGGATTGGTCAAGAAGGCCACTCCCATGGTGGAGAAACTGGCCAAGGACGCCGAACAAAAGGGCGAAAAGGCAGTGGAAGAGAAGGCGAAGGCCCTCCTAGGTGCAATATCCAAGGGAGAGAGGGCCGCAATCGGCAAGGCAGGAAAGGATTTAGAGGCCGCAGCCAAGGATGCTAAGGACTCGAGCATCAAGAAGAAGGCCTCGGATCTAGGTAAAGAGCTAGGAGGCCAGGCAGGAAACCTGACGAGCAAGGTCTTTTCCTGGGATAACATCTGGAGGGCGATCCAGATTGGTATAGCTTATTTGATCCTTAGCATCATTGCCATGGCCCTCATGGGAGAGAGAGTAGGGGCCTTCATCCCGGGGTTCGTGGTGGTGTTTGTCATCGCCTGGATTGCCCAGTTCGTGGCCGGCAATTACACGATTCTGGAGTACGGTCTGGAGTACGTCCTTTGGTGTTTGGCCTTGGGGCTTTTTGTGAGCAATGTACTGGGGGTCCCGGGTTGGCTCAAGGTGGCGGTCAAGACAGAGTTTTTCATAAAGACAGGGCTTGTCATCCTGGGCTCTGGGATCCTCTTCACCGAGATCCTCCAGGCAGGGGCCTACGGAATCGTCCAGGCAGTCCTTGTAGTGGGCTGCATATGGTACTTCACCTTCTGGGTGGCTAGGAAGATGGGCGTTGATGATGAGTTCGCGGCCATATTGTCGAGCGGTGTGTCCATATGTGGAGTCTCTGCCGCCATAGCCACAGCAGGTGCTGTGAAGGGTGATCCCAAGAAGCTGAGCTACGTGACATCCATAGTGCTCATCTGCGCGATTCCCATGTTAGTGGGGCAGCCTCTGATAGCCAAGGCAGTGGGCATGCCGGATGTGGTTGCGGGGGCATGGCTTGGAGGTACCTTAGACACAAGCGGCTCTGTCGTTGCGGCCGGGGCGCTCATCAGCGAGACGGCCATGAAGACAGGGGTCATCGTCAAGATGTCCCAGAATGTGCTCATAGGGGTTGCGGCCTTCATCCTCTCCATAATCTGGACCTTCAAGAAGACTGAGGGCCTTCCAGAGGGTGAAAGGCCGGGCCTCATCGAGATCTGGTACAGGTTCCCCAAGTTCGTCCTGGGGTTCGTCATCGCGTCAATAGTCTTCTCCTTCTTTCTCGACCCCAAGGTGGTCTCGGCCACAAAAGGAGCCCTTGCTGGGCTCAGGACCTGGTGGTTTGCCCTGGCCTTCACGTGCATAGGGCTCGAGACCCGCTTCAAGGAGCTCGCGGAGTTGGGAGGCGGAAGGCCTGCTTTGGCTTTCGTCATTGGTCAGGGGGTGAATATACTCTGGACCCTGCTTTTGGCTTACCTCCTCTTCGGAGGCATCCTATTCCCAGCACCCAAGCTATGATGTGAA
>JAPWUY010000476.1 GCA_028275295.1 Thermodesulfobacteriota bacterium
AGGGAAAGACTGAAATCGGGTCAGTGCAAGGCGATCTTGGCAAATGCTGGCTGTGCCAATGCTTGCACCGGTCCTGAAGGGTATCGAGACGCGTTACTCACCTGCGAGTGGATAGCGAAGGAACTGGGGATCCAACCCGAGGAAGTGATGCTAGCCTCAACGGGGGTAATAGGCACTAGGCTTTCCTTGGACAAGATGAGGAAGGGTATACCCCAGCTGGTGAGGGGTCTCGATACATCGAGGCTTGAGGATGTGGCCAGGGCCATCATGACAACTGATACGAGACCCAAGGTCACCTGCCGGGAAATCTCCTTAGGAAAGGTGAGCGTGAGGATCGCTTCTGTTGCCAAAGGGGCTGGGATGATCCACCCTCGCATGGCCACGATGTTGTGCTTTGTCGTGACCGATGCCGCCATTTCCCCCTCCCTTCTCCAAGAGTGTCTCAACAGATGCCTCCCTACATCCTTCAATTCCATAACTGTTGACGGAGATACGAGCACCAACGATACCGTGCTCGTCCTGGCAAACGGTGCCCGTCCAGATGCATTCATTGGGCCGGGCTCGAGGGAGGAAGAGCTCTTCGTCTCAGGGATGGGGGAAGTCCTGGAAGAGATGGCCCTCGAGATCGTGCGGGATGCCGAGGGGGCAACGAAGCTGGTTCACGTGCGTGTTGAAGGAGCGGAGGATGAGGATTCGGCCCAGAAGGCAGCTAGGGCAATAGCTCACTCGCCCCTAGTGAAGACCGCTTTTTATGGGGAAGATGTGAACTGGGGCAGGATTGTCGCTGCAGCGGGCTACAGTGGCGCCTCCATGAAAGTGGAGGAGTTGGATCTTTGGTACGACGACATTCAGGTTCTCAAAAAGGGAAGTCCCTTGGGACCGGTCGCCGAAGAAAAGGCAAAGGAGGTGGCGAGAAAGAGGGAGTTCACAGTGACCATCAACCTCGGGATGGGATCCTCGAGGGCCACCATACACACCTGCGACTTGAGCCCATCCTATGTCCAAATAAACGGTAGTTACAGGAGCTGACCCTAGGATTCTTGTGGGGATGCTCTCTCGTGAGCCTTTGGGCAAGACCCATGGAATGGGTCGCGGGGAGCTCCCAATCCTCAACAGGTCAGTTTCCGTGAACACAGCCCCTTCGTGCTATTGACAAACAAGGCATCTTTGCTAACATATGGGCCAACTTCTTGACTCGGGCAAAGTGGGTTCCCTTCCAGAGGATGGTCATGGAACCTCAAGAGGAAAAAAGACGGTTTCCGAGATTGGATGCCGTCAATTTGGTCTCTTACACGCAACTGGATCAGGACAACAATCCAGTCGACATGGGAATGTGCAAGAGCTTGGATTTGAGCTTGGGTGGGGTCACCATCAGGGTGCACCGATCCTTCGACGTTAACTCCTGTTTGGAGATGGTGATGGCCTTGGGAGACAGATTGATAAAGTCCAGCGGAAGGGTGGTACACGTGAGAAGGGTGAAGAAGGATCTCTACGATGTCGGGGTCTGCTTCACCCAGGTAGAGGAGGCAGACCGGGCCATCATCGAGGCTTTTTTCCGGGAAAGAACACACTCCAGTCCAGGAAACCTGGATGACTGAGAGCGCGTATCCCTCGCCCCACAGGACTTTTGACGACCTGGAAGACCAAAGGGCCTCCTTGATTGTGACCGTGGACGGGCCAAGCGGTGCTGGAAAGAGCACCATGGCCAGGATGTTGGCATGCAAGCTGGGTTTCAAGTACGTGGACACGGGTGCCCTTTACAGGGCAGTGGGATGGTTTGTCCTGAAAAAGGGATTGGATCCCACAAAGGACGAAGACCTCAGGCTCGCATGCGAGTCCATGGATCTCCAAGTGAAGTGGGATGAGAAAGGCAAGATGTTGGTTTTCGTGGGAGGTGAGGACATAACCTCTGAGATCAGGACAGAATCCATGGGAATGATGGCATCCATTGTCTCGGCCAAGAGGGTGGTGAGGGAACATCTCTGGCGTGTTCAGAGGGGCCTTGGGAGGCTCGGCCGTATGGTGTTCGAGGGGCGAGATATGGGCACTCGAGTCTTCCCAGAGGCCCCGGTGCGCTTCTTCTTGACAGCGGATGCTGAGGAGAGGGCGAGGAGAAGGTGGAAGGAGCTCAGGGCTCAGGGGCAAGAGGTGGAATTCGAGGAAGTCTCCTCGACCATGATGAGGAGGGACGAGCAGGACAGTTCCAGGGAAATCGCCCCCCTCGAAGTTCCCCATGGGGCAATAGTCATAGATACCACTCGGCTCGCTCCAGAGGAAGTATTGGAGCTCATGGTGAGGGAGGTCACATCCAGGACCCCCCTGTGTGGCATCTCTCAGGGAGGTGTGTCCCAGGAGCACTAGTGCCACAGTTGGCTCCCTTTTCCTTGGGGACCTAGGGGCCAGTTCGAGGGATGTTTCCCTGCCCCTCGGGGCAGGTCAAAATTGGAAGATCGGGGGTAAAGGTTCTATGCAAGGGGAAGAGACAATGACCTCGGGGAATGACTTGGCCG
>JAPWUY010000477.1 GCA_028275295.1 Thermodesulfobacteriota bacterium
ACCATGTTGTAGAGTTGGCCGAATCTGTCCTCGGGCCTCAGTTGCACTACCGCGTAAGGCCTCTTCCCTGTCCTGGGATCCTTGAGGCCCACAGGCTTCATCGGGCCGAAGGCGAGGGTTTCCTTTCCCCTCTGGGCCATGGCCTCTATGGGCATGCAACCGCTGAAGAATATCTCCTTCTCGAAATCCCTGCTCGGCACTTTTTCCGCTGCTAGGAGCTCCTCCACGAAGGCGTAGTACTGATCCCTGGTCATGGGACAATTGATGTAGTCGTCGCCTCCTTTGCCATATCTCGATCCTTTGAAGGCTATGGTCATGTCTATGGAATCACCTGCGACAATTGGTGCTATGGCATCGTAGAAGTAAAGGCCCTCTGACCCACAAACCTGGCAGAGCTCCTCCGCAAGAGGGCCTTCAGTGAGGGGGCCTGTGGCAATTATCACGGGATCTCCTTCGGGGATCCTCTCCACGTACATCCTCTCTATCCTGACCCTCTGGTCCTTCATCAGGGCCCCAGTCACGAAATCCGAGAAGGCCTCCCTATCCACGGCCAGGGCTCCACCAGCTGGCACCCTTGTGGCATGAGCAGCTCTCATGATCAGCGAATTGAGTCTCCTCAATTCCTCCTTGAGGAGGCCAGAGGCATTCTCGAGAGACTCCGCCTTGAGGGAATTGCTGCAGACGAGCTCTGCCAGGTTCTCGGACCTGTGGGCGGGAGAGAAACGAAGAGGCTTCATCTCCAAAAGGAGCACCTCCACCCCCAGGCTCGAGGCCTGATGCGCTGCCTCACATCCCGCAAGGCCGCCCCCAACAATAGTGACAAAGCCCCTCTCCATGCCTTAGAGAATATCCCCACGGACTCCTCGGTTCAACTTCCAACATCCCCCTGGGGCAGAGTCCCTCACGCAAGGGGCTTTGGCCTACCTCCATCGGGGTTTATGTGCTAGGCTAGGACAGTTGGGACTTCAGTCCTGGCCAATTTGGGCAAGAAGCAACATGTGGAGGAAAAGATGAGGAGCAAGAGGATAAAGGAAGGGCTGGAGAGGGCCCCGCACCGATCCCTTCTTCACGCAACGGGTGTGCCCAGGTCGGAGCTGAGCCGTCCCTTTGTGGGAGTAGTGAGCAGCTTCACGGACCTCATCCCAGGCCACAGCGGGATGAGGGACCTGGAGAGGTTCGTGGAGAAAGGGGTGCACTCCGCAGGCGGCTATCCATTCATCTTTTCAGTTCCAGGCATATGTGATGGCATAGCAATGGGCCACAAGGGGATGCATTACTCCCTTCCCTCGAGGGAGCTCATTGCGGACATCATAGAATCAGTCACAGAGGCCCATGCCCTCGATGGGCTCGTGCTCATAACCAACTGCGACAAGATAACACCGGGAATGGTCATGGCTGCAGCTAGACTCGACATACCAGCCATAGTGGTGACTGCTGGCCCCATGTGGTCTGGGAGACACGGGGGGAGAAGACTCTCTCTCGTCTCGGATACATTCGAGGCAGTGGGCCGCTACAAGAGGGGAGAGATAGACGATGTGGAGCTGGAATGTCTCGAGCTCGAGGCATGCCCTGGAGAGGGCTCTTGCCAGGGACTTTATACAGCCAACACCATGGCATGTTTGGTGGAAGCCCTGGGACTCTCCCTTCCCGGCTGCGCCACGGCAATGGCAGGTAGTGCCAAAAAAAGGAGAATAGCCTTCGAGAGCGGCTCCAGAATAGTTCACCTCATCCAATCGGGAGCCACGGCCCGGAGGTTCATAACCGAGGACAGTCTGGAGAATGCCATAAGGGTCGACATGGCCCTGGGAGGCTCCACAAACACTGTGCTCCACCTGGTGGCCATAGCCAAAGAGGCGGGATTGGTCCTTCCCCTAGAGGCCTTCGACCGAATAAGCAGGGAGACCCCGCATTTGGTGAGCATGCTCCCTGGGGGAACCCATTTCATGGAGGATCTCGAATGGGCTGGGGGAATCCCAGCTGTGCTCTCCAGATTGCTTCCTTTTCTGCAGGATACCCCAACCGTTTTCGGAACATCCATCATTCAAATAGCTAGGCAGGCCACTGTCTGCGACGAGGAGGTCATAAGGCCTCTCGACCGTCCTTATAGGGAGGAGGGGGGAATAGCGATTCTCAAGGGCAATCTCGCCCCCCATGGCGCAGTGGTGAAACAGTCCGCCGTGAGCCCCAAGGTCCTCACATTTCAGGGAAGGGCCACTGTATACGACTCCGAGGAAGAGGCCATGGATGCCATAATGGCCGGCCTTGTGAGAGATGGTGATGTGGTCGTCATAAGGTACGAGGGGCCAAGAGGAGGGCCAGGGATGAGGGAGATGCTTGCCCCAACTTCGGCCTTGGCTGGGATGGGGCTAGCGGAAAGTGTTGCTTTGGTGACCGATGGCCGCTTCTCCGGGGGTACGAGGGGCCCATGTGTGGGCCATGTTTCCCCAGAGGCTGCAGCGGGAGGGCCCATCGCCCTGGTGGAAGACGGGGATCCCATTCTCATAGACA
>JAPWUY010000478.1 GCA_028275295.1 Thermodesulfobacteriota bacterium
CCCTCTCCCACTCCCAGAGAGACCCCGTGGAGGACCGAAATCACATCGTGATATACTACCCTGAGATTTTCCACTGAAAGGAGCATCATACCCTCTCTATGCGCACGGTTCCGAAAAGGCCGTAAGGTCTAACGAGGAGAACGAGAAGTAGGAGTATGTACGGAGCCACGTTCTTGAACCCTATGAGACCCATGGGCTCTATGTAGGCGCCCACAAAGGCCTCGCAGAGGCCCACGATCAACCCACCCGCAAGGGCCCCTCCAATGCTGTCCATTCCCCCTACGAGGACAACGGGAATCGCCCTGAACCCAACCATGGCAGTGAGGTACGTGAGGCTTCCAAAGTTGGAGATGGCTATGCCGGCTATGGCTATGCACGCTGCGCTCAAGGACCAGACCACAACGAGGATCAGCCTCGCATTTATACCGTAAGCCATGGCCTTGGCCTGGCTCTCCGATGTGGCCCTTATGGCCACCCCCCACCTAGTGCGGAAGAGAAATAGCATCACCAGGCCGAAGGTGCAACCCGAAAGGAGAGAGGCCCAGACCTGCTCACTCAGGAAGATCATGTCGCCGATTTCCAAGGTGAGGTCCGGAAGGTCCAGGGAAAAGCTGTAGGAGTGTGCTCCGAAGACGAGCTGAACTATTGCCCTGAGGAAGCTCGCGAGCCCGAGGGTTATTATGGTCATGGAGATGGGGTTCCGGCCAAGAAGGGGCTGGATCGTGAGCCTCTCTACAGCCGCTGCGAAGAGGCCCGAGAGCCCCAAGCCTCCCAACAGGGCCACGATGAAAGGGAGTTTGAGGTCGAAAAACAGGATGAAAAAGAGAAAGGCGCCGATCACGAGAAACTCCCCAACTGCGAAATTGAAGGCCTCGGATGCCTTGAAGATCATCACTATTCCTAGGCCCAGCAGGGCATAGACCATCCCCGTGAGGAGGCCAGAGAAGATCACCTGGAGGATTTCCATCATGGGATCACCGCCTGGGCCATTTGTTCGGGGCTTTTTGGGGGGAGCTCATCTCCCCCCAGAGACCCCTCACCACTTTATCTCGTTGACATTTATCCAGTCGCTTATGGGCTTGACTGCACCGGTGGGGACTTCCTTATCTCCTACCTTCTGCATCTTGACCTCTGCCTTGAAGATCTGGACCATGGGGATGGTGTGGAAGCGGTAGTCGAACTTCTTTCCCTCGAAAAGTCCCTTGAAATCCCAGACCATCTCATCCAAGGCCTTCTTGACGCCTTCTCTTGTGAGTTGCCCCGCCTTGTCTGCCCTCGTTAGGGCTTCCTGGATTATGAGGGCGTAAGTCAGCCCCTCCATGTAGAGGAACATGTCCTTGATCTTTCCTCCCTCCTTGTAATCTTCGGGCCTGTATTTCTTGGCGAATTCGTGGGCCATCTTCACCATGGGATTGGTCATGGGTGTCTTCTCCCTTGGGATGGCATCGCAAAATGGCCTCGTCGCAACCCCGACATAACCGTCATATGCTTCCTGGCAGACAAGGATGGGGAATCGACCTGTTGTGTAATGGGTGCCCATGAGCTGGACATCCTTGAGGATCTTCTTGGCTGTCTTGAAGAATATGGCCGTATGGCTCGTTGCCCCCGAGTAACCATGATAGATCACGTACTCGGCTTTGGCCTTTCGCAGGGCCATGCACTCGTTTGTGGCGTCTGTGGCTGTGTAAGGGTATTCTATCTGGGCCACTACCTCCAAGCCTTTCTCCTTGGCATATTCCAGTCCTTCTGGAAGGCCATCTCTCCCCCAGGCGGTGGGGCTCACAACAAAGGCCACTTTCGGCTTCCCGGGCTTCTTGTGGTTCTCCTTTATCCACTTGAGGAGCACCTTTATCTGGTCTCCGTATGTAGCTCCCAGGGAGTAGTAATAGGGATATTTGGCAGGCCCCCCCTCAATTCCGAATATCTCCGTGGAGTAAGATCCATCGAGCCACGGGATCTTCTCCTCCACATTCACCTTCTCTATCAGGGGCTTGAGGGCTCCGGTTATGTAACCTGTGGCCATGAGGAATTCGTCTCTACTGTGTTCGGCGCAATATTTGTTGAAATTGGCGACTTCGACCGTGGGATCGTACCTCATGTCCTCGAGGAAGAAGGTGATCTTCTTTCCGTTTACACCCCCTCCCTCGCTGTTTATCCAGTTCATCCCATCGATGTAGCCCATTCCGAACTCGGGAAGTGTCCCCACAGGCCCGCTCATGGGGAACTGGGAAAGGACCTTTATCTCCTTGCTGGCTGCAGGCAAACTAATGGCCAACAAGACTCCCACCACCGCCACCAATTGAAGCCCTCTCTTTCTCATGATCCCCTCCTTGGTCTCGTGTGGGTGATGAGCCCTCGGGGTGAGGAAGCTGCGGCGAGGCTCCTCCCCCCAGCTTTCCTGGGACCCCATGAAAAACTACCATGTCCGGAAATGCAAGCTAAAAATAAAGGAACGGCTGAGGGAGTGTCAAGGGAAAATTTGCGGGAATTGGCTGAAGGTCAGCT
>JAPWUY010000012.1 GCA_028275295.1 Thermodesulfobacteriota bacterium
GCCCATGTTGGGCCTCAGCCTCATAGCTGGGCTTGCTGTGAGTCTGGCACAGGCAGTGACCCAGATACAGGACATGACCTTGACCTTCGTGCCAAAACTTCTGGCTGTGGCCCTCGCACTGGTGATCTTCTTTCCTTGGATGCTGGACCATCTCGTGGAATTCACAACCAGGATCATGGGAGATCTTTCCCTATGGATGCGTTGAAGGGGATGGTGGATAACCTCGCGCTCTTTCCCCTGGTTCTGGCCAGGTTCTCGGGCCTTTTTTTGGCCATGCCCCTTTTTGGCTCGAGGGCCATTCCCTTGGGGGTGAGGGTGATGCTCGCCCTTGGGCTCTCCTGGGCTTTTCTGCCCCTCATGTCTCGGGCCATCAAGGAGCCTGAGCTGGATGTCTGGCCTCTCTCCCTTGCCATATTGAGGGAGGGCCTCATGGGATTGGCCATGGGATGGCTTGTACAGTTGATCCTCTCTGCAGTGCCATTGGCTGCTCAGGTTCTGGGGTACCAGATGGGCCTGGGAATAGCCAATGTGATGGATCCAGTGGGACAGCATCAGATGTCCGTCACTGCTCAAATCCTCCAACTACTCGCTCTATGGTTGTTCCTACAGCTCGATGGGCACCACCTGGTCTTAAGGGGTCTCATGGAAGAGCCGGGGAAGGGGCTCTGGGAGCCTTCTCTGGGCCCCCTCCATGGGTCTGTAGAAGCGGGGAGGCATCTTTTTTCCAGCGCCTTGTCCTTGGCTGCACCAGCCTTGATGATCTTGCTTTTTGTCCAATTGGGCTTGGGACTCCTGGCGAGGATGGTCCCTCAAATGAACATCTTCATCGTGACGGCTCCCTTTCAGGTGGGGCTCGGGCTCATTGCCATGGGGATGGCCTTGGGGACCCTCGGCCAGTGGCTGCCCGATGGACTTTTGTGGCTCGAGGGAGCGATGGAGGGACTATTTCGATTGGCATTTTGATGGGGAGAGGGGGTAATGCCCACAAGGGGTGATCAGGACAGGACCGAGGCCCCGACCCAGAAAAGGAGGGAAGAGGCCAGAAAGAGGGGACAGGTGGCGAGGAGCAGGGAAGTCCCTTCGGCAATGGTTCTCCTCGCTTCTGCAGGCTTTCTCTCCATTGCTGGGGGGAGCATATCGAGCTCCGCCATGGCGAGCTTCTCAGATCTCATCTCCAATAGTTTTGCCATGGAGCTCACCCCGGAAGGGCTTTCGGCCCTCTTCATGGACTTCATGATCACTTCCGCCTCAATTGCAGGACCCTTCGTTGGCCTGATGGTCCTCGTGGTCATAGGGGCGAATCTCGCCCAGATCGGATTCCTGAGTGCGCCCGAGGCCCTGTCTCCCAATTGGGCCAGGATAAATCCCGTGGAGGGATTGAGGAGGATCCTCTCCTTGAACTCGATGGTCGAGCTCCTAAAGGGGCTCATCAAGCTGGCCATAGTTGCTTGGGTCCTTTGGCGCTCCGTGATGGAGGAGTGGGAAATCCTCCAGGCCCTTGGAAACGCCTCTCCTTGGTCTGTGGCCAGGGAGATGTCCGGGGGCATAGTCCGCATAGGTCTCAGAGCTGGAATGGTGGTCGCTGCCCTCGCCCTTCTCGATTACCTGTACCAGAGGTGGGAGCACGAAAGAAGCCTCCGAATGACCAAGGAGGAAGTGAAAGAAGAATTCAAGCAGAGGGAAGGGGATCCCAAGGTCAGGGCAAGGATTCGCCAAAGGCAGAGGGAGATGGCCCGCCGCAGGATGATGGCGGAAGTCCCCAAGGCAGATGTGGTCATAACAAACCCATTGCACCTGGCAATAGCCCTCAAGTACGACAAGGCCAAGATGAGCGCTCCCATTGTTGTGGCAAAAGGGGCTGGATATCTGGCCGAGAGGATAAAGGAGATCGCCAGAAGGCACTCAGTGGAAATAGTGGAGAACAAGCCCCTGGCCCAGGCCCTTTACAAGATGGTGGATGTGGGAAGCCAGATCCCCGTCGAGCTTTACAGGGCTGTGGCAGAGGTCCTGGCATATGTGTATCGCAAAAGATCGGAGAAGAGTCGGGGGAGTGAAGGGTGAGCGTCCAGAAAGCGACAAGCCATCCCGGTTACATTCCCTCCCTGAGGACAAGCGAGGTGTTCCTGGCTGGAGGGGTCATGGGGATAATTCTGGTCATGGTATTTCCCATGCCCAAAGGCCTCTTGGACGTCCTCCTCGCCCTGAACATAACCCTCTCCGTTGTCATCATAATGGTCTCCCTGTACATCGTGAAGCCCCTCGAGTTCTCGGTATTTCCCACAGTGCTTCTCGTTGCGACCCTGTTCAGGTTGGCCCTGAATGTCGCCTCTACCCGTCTCATCCTCCTCAGGGGTCACGAAGGAGCTGATGCAGCGGGCCGCATCATCCAGGCATTCGGCAACTTCGTGGTAGGTGGCAATTATGTGGTGGGACTCGTGGTCTTTCTCATTCTCGTAGTCATCAACTTCATCGTCATAACCAAGGGATCTGGCCGAATAGCGGAGGTCGCAGCCAGATTCACCCTGGATGCCATGCCAGGAAAGCAAATGAGCATAGATGCTGATCTCAATGCAGGCCTCATAGATGACAGGACCGCGAGGGAGAGGCGCCGCCTCATAGAGAAAGAGGCCGATTTCTACGGAGCCATGGACGGGGCGAGCAAGTTCGTCCGTGGGGATGCCATAGCAGGAATGGTCATAGTGTTCATAAACATAGTAGGTGGCCTCATCATTGGGGTGGGGCAAAAGGGAATGCCAATCCTGGAAGGCCTTCGAACCTATACCATCCTCACCATTGGAGACGGCCTCGTCTCCCAGATTCCAGCCCTGATAGTTTCCACGGCAGCGGGGATTGTGGTCACTAGAGCTGCTTCGGACTCCTTCTTGGGGACAGATATCACGAGACAGGTCATCCACAACTTCAGGGCCATGGGGATGGCAGCTGGTATACTTCTGGGAATGGCCCTCCTGCCCGGGCTCCCCATGCTTCCCTTTTTGCTTCTCGCTGGGCTGGTGGGGACAATGGCCATGAGGATGCACCGTCAGGAAAAGGTGAGGGCTGATCAGAGGGCAAAGGCTCAAGCTCCCGCAGGCCCCCCCTTGGGATCCAGGGAGGAAGTGGAGTCCCTACTTCCGCTGGATGTCCTGGAGCTGGAAATCGGCTATGCCCTCATCCCCCTCGTGGACACGGAACAGAAGGGGACGGTCCTCGAGAGAATAAGGATGCTCAGGAGACAGATCGCCCTCGAGATGGGAGTGATAATACCCCTCATGCACATCCGTGACAATCTGAGGCTCAAGCCCAACCAGTACTCCATAAAGTTGAGAGGGGTTTCCGTTGCCACAGGCGAGCTCATGATGGGCCATTGTTTGGCTCTCGATCCAGGGGGTGCCAAGGCCCCCTTGAAGGGCATTCCCACCAAAGAGCCGACCTTCGGGCTTCCGGCTATGTGGATCCCTCAAAAGGAAAAGGAAAGGGCTCAGGCCCTGGGCTACACGGTCGTGGACCCGGATACTGTTCTCATAACCCATCTCTCGGAGGTGGTGAGGAGGCATCTCGACGAGGTTGTGAGTCGCCAGGATGTGCAGAAGCTCGTGGACAATGTCGCCAAGGAACATCCCAAGGTAGTCGAGGAGCTCATCCCCAAGTTGCTCACCATAGGAGAGGTCCACAGGGTCATCCAGTACCTCTTGAGGGAACAGGTCTCGGTCAGAGACCTGGTTCACATCCTGGAAATCCTCGGGGACTGGGCGCCCCACACGAGAAATCCTCGAATCCTGGCCGAATACGTGAGGGCCGGTCTTGGAAGGGCAATAACCAAGCGCTACGTGGACGAAAATGGCCGGCTTCCAGCCATGCTTCTCGATCCTGCCCTGGAGGAGACCCTCCTCGGTTCCCTCAGGAGGAACGAGGTGGAGACTTATCTCGCCCTGGACCCCGATCTGGCGAGGAAGGTTGTTCTCTCGATTCAGAAAGCCCTCGAACCCCATCTCCAGAGGCCGCACCCCCCTGTACTTCTCTGCGATTCCTCCCTCAGGCCCCACCTGAGGCAGCTCATCGAGAGATATATCCCGACCCTGGCCGTTCTCTCCCACCAGGAGGTGGACAGGGAGGTCATGGTGGAGACCCTTGAGATAGTGAGGTTGTCCCATGACGGTTAAGACCTACAAAGCCATCGACATGCAAGAAGCCCTCAAGATGATAAAGAGGGACCTTGGGCCACAGGCAGTCATCATCTCCACCCGCAAGGTCATGGAAGGGAAAAAGGCCTTCGGTCTTCTGGGAAGGCCCATGGTGGAGGTCACAGCAGCCGTGGATATCGCATCCCCGCAAGAGACATCAGCTCAACAGGATGGGGCCAGACAGGCAGAAAATGGCCATAAGGTCCTAGAGAGCTTGAGGTGCGAGCTCAATGAGTTGAGAAAGGAAGTGGAGAGGATATTCAGGTCGGTTCAGGACCCTGCCAAGCAATTGAGCGCAAGACTGGAGGCAGAACTCGATGAGATGAGATGGTGGGCATCCCGAATGGTTCGCCAAAGTGCCAGCAATAAGGAGGGGTTGGCCGCCATTTTTGGTAGCTCCGTCCTCTACAGGCTCACGAAACATGGGGTGAAGGAGACCCATGCCATTCAGATCTTGAGCAGGGTGGAGGAACTTCTGGGAGATCAGACGAGCGAGGAGCTTTTTCTCAGGAAGGTCGAAGAGATGCTCCTCAGGGTGAGCAAGACAGTGGATCCTCTCCATGACACGGAGACGGTGAAACCTAGGGTCATAGCATTCGTAGGGCCCACTGGGGTGGGCAAGACGACCACCGTTGCCAAGCTGGCTGCGAGGTGCACCCTGGAACAGGGAAAGAGGGTTGCCCTCCTCACAAACGACACCTACCGCATAGCTGCAGTGGAGCAGCTCAAGACCTATGCCAGGATCATGGGGGTGCCCTTGGAGGTGGTTCTGACTCCAGAGGAGATCTCCCAGGTCATCGATTCTCACTCGGACAGGGACGTCATATTCATAGACACAGCTGGAAGAAGCCCCATGGATGAGGGCCAGGTGGCTGAACTCGAATCCCTATTGACCACTGACTCGAGGATAAAGACAGTGCTCCTTCTCGCTGCTCCCACAGAGCCCATTGCCTTGGAGAGGGCCGCGAGGAGATTCATGCCCTTGAATCCCGTAGCCCTGATAGGGACCAAACTGGACGAAGCATCCCATCTGGGATCTCTTTTCAGTGTCTCGGTGCAGATGAGATTGCCCTTCGCCTTCTTCACAATGGGCCAGAGGGTCCCGGAGGACATAAGGGTGGCCAGGAAAGAGGACATAGCTTCCTGGGTGCTCTGGGGACTGCCTCTCTTCTATGCCGAGCCCCAGATGACTGTGGCATCGGGCTGAGGGGAGAGGCCCTGTTTCGAAGGCCGAGGGGAAGACATGGATCACCAGGCGAAAATTGGGGTCATGGAGGCTTTGGAAAGATGATCTTGGCACAAGACCAGGGAGCCACACTGAGAAAGCTGAGCTTCAAGGGAAGTGTTGCCCAGGCCTCGAGCAAAGTGCCTCCTGTTAGGAGCCTAGCTGTTACAAGTGGAAAGGGGGGCGTGGGAAAGACGAGCCTGGCTGCCAATCTGGCATGCCTGATCTCCGAAATGGGGAGAAAGGTTCTCCTTTTCGATGCGGACATGGGCCTTGCCAACGTGGACGTCCTCTTCGGCCTCAATCCCCAGAGGACAATAAGGGATTTTCTCGAGGGCCGCTGTCTTCTCCAGGAGATAGTCACCGAGGGACCTTCGGGCATAAGTATCGTGCCCGGAGGTTCGGGCCAGTCCGACCTGACCCATCTCACCAAGGAGCAGAGGCTTCTTCTCTACTCGGGGATAAATCTCCTGGGAGGCGATCACGATCTTCTCCTCATAGACACGGCTGCCGGGGTCTCACAGAATGTGCTTCAGTTCAACGCAATGGCTGAGAGGCTCATTGTCATCGTCACCCCCGAGCCCACGAGCATAACCGATGCATACGCTGTGATAAAGCTCATGTTCCTCCATTACAGAAGGCGCGATTTTCTCATTGTCGTCAACAACGCGAGGTCCCCTCAGGAGGCCCATGCCACCTTCGAGGGATTGAACAGGGTGGTGGAGACCTTTCTCAAGTTCTCCTTGAAGGAGCTCGGGTGGCTCCCATGGGATGGAGCTGTCATGAAATCGGTGAGGAGCCAGAGGCCCTTTGTCCATATGTTCCCAGAGGCGAGGGCTACAAGCCACCTGAGGGAGATAGCCATTCGAATAATGGAGATGGCAGGGAGGGAAGACTCCATTGGGGGAATGACCCTCTTCGGCCCCTACGCGTGAGGAGAGCATGAGTGTTCCAAGTCTCATGAAAGAGGCCATGGGTCTTGGCCAGGCAGCCAAGAATGGTCTGAGCCCTTCGGAAAGGGAGCGCCACATACAGGAGTTTCTCCCTTTCATCAAGTACCAGGTCCTGAGGTTAGTGGGTCGAATACCCCCAGGTGTGGAGATTTCAGACCTCACCCATGCGGCAATAGTGGGGCTTCTCGATGCCCTTGACAAGTTCGACCCAGCCAAGGGGACCCAGCTCAGGACATATGCTGAGTTCAGGATTCGAGGGGCCATACTCGACCAGCTTCGCTCCATGGACTGGGCAACGAGGACAGTGAGGGAGAGGCTGAAGAGACTCGAGGATGCCCAGGTTTCCCTGGAAAAAAAGCTCCGCAGGCCTCCCACAGAGGAGGAGCTAGCTGATTATCTCGGGATGAACATGGACGACTATCACCAGATGATCCTGGAGGCGAAGGGGGGCTCCTTCGTTTCCCTGGAGGAGCTCATCCAGGCTGAGGGCAAGGAAGGAGGAGTCGAGGCAGGCAATGAATATGACCCCTTCGAGATGTGCAGCTTGAAGGAGATTCGATCGAGGATAAGGAGGGCCCTTGAAGGCTTGGACCCCAAGGAACAGATGGTTGTGCATCTCTACTATTTTGAAGAGCTCACCATGAGGGAGATAGGCATGGTGATGGAGCTTTCGGAATCTAGGGTCTGTCAGCTCCATGCCAGGGCTCTGGGCAAGCTGAGATCTGCCATGGCCCCATGAGGAACTTGTGAGAGGACCCATGGACCAGATGACCCCACAGAAGGCGAAGAAGCCCAAGGTCCTCAAGAGAAAGGGTAAAGAGGTGGAGGAAGCTCTCCTCTTCGAGGACCAGATGGACGAGGCAGCTATAGCCGAGTGGGAAAAGAAGATGGGCCTGGCTGAGGACGCGGCTTCCCAAAAGGATCCATCAGCACCCCCCTCGACTTCTGGCAAAAATGGGAAGC
Organism: Thermodesulfobacteriota bacterium; assembly: GCA_028275295.1. Classification (GTDB taxonomy): domain Bacteria; phylum Desulfobacterota; class Desulfocorpusculales; order Desulfocorpusculum; family Desulfocorpusculum; genus JAPWUY01. The sequence continues at coordinate 7,323 of JAPWUY010000012.1, forward strand.
CTTCGGCCGCTGATCGTACCTCATCGGGTATGCTGGAAGAGCAGAGGCCCAGTCCCGAAAAGGAAAGCAGTTGGAGACAGACCGGGAAGCTGAGATGGCTCGGTATATCCAATATAGGATCCTACTGGCAGGAGAGTCCTCCCAGGAGAAGGGTCTCCATTGTAGCAGTGGCGGTTTCCTTCGTTTTCGCCACAGCTGGGGCCTGCCTTTTCGCCCACGGCCTTTTGACCCAGAAGGAGGCCGAGCCTCAAAGGCTCACCCGCCCCTTATTCTCGAATCAAATGCACCTGGAGATGATCGTGCCCATCAAGGGGGGAACCCACGGCCTCCTTCTATCCCTGGCTGTGGACATCGAGGATGAGGGTATAAGACCCTGGATGGTGAGAAGGAAGGTTTACGAGCTTCTCTCTCCTTTGGAGCCAAGGGATGTCAAGGGGCCCGATGGAATGAGAAGGGTGAAGGAGATCTTGGACCAAGGGCTTTCCTCCCACTGGCCAGGTGTGAGGCCTGGAAGCGTGAGATTTCTGGAATACTTGCTCCTCTGAGGTGCCGGGGAGGGAAAGTCCCGAGCTTCTTGTTTTGGAGGTTGCTATGGATTCTGACGGCCCTGGAGCCATATCAGGGGCCCTGGAGCGCCTCACCTACGGCAGGGGAAGGAATGGCCAACAAAGGACCCGACCCCAAAGGAAGGCTCCTGATCCAGATGGATGGCCCGAAAGTGATGATGTGGCCTCCTCTGAACTCGAGGAAAGTGGGGGGCAGGAGGAACAAGCTTTTCAGATAGACATAAGGGTGTGAGAGGTGATTGCCATGGAAAGCAAATTCGTATTGGCCTTGCAATTGGCGTTCGATCTTTTGGCTGGGTTTCTGATCTTGGCCCTCATCTTCAGGAAAAATCCGATGACTTCGGGGTTCAAGGAGGAAAAAAGCACCTCCATGGAGGAGATCGAGGAAAAGCTCTTTGTCTGGGAGCGAACTGGTAGGGAGCTCCTCACGGCCATCGAGATCAAGCTCCAGAAAATGGCCTCTTTGTCCGAAGAGTTGGACAGGGCAGAGATGAGGGCCACAGAGACCCTGGAGAGGCTACAGCGAGCCAAAGAAGCCCTGCTCTGTGCCGAGGGAGCTTACACTGCTGCATTCGAGCTCGTGAGAAAAGGGCTCCCCCTGAGGGAGGTCGCTAAGAAAAGTGGTCTCGGGTTGGCAGAGGTGAGCTTCATCAAGGAGGTCATCTCCAAGGACCCCACCCCTAGAAGGGACGAGATGATGATGTGAGCTTGGACCATTGGGAAAAAAATGCCCCGCAAAGGATGGATTTTCCCCATGGAAGAAGAAAGACTCTTACGAAGGGCCCGGTTTTCCTGGTCTCAAGATATGGCACACCCATTGCTATGGGAGACAGTGGGTCTTCCAGGGGCAGGCCCCTGGAGTGGGAAAAGCCAGAAGAGAGGTGATTTCCCGGATGTTCTCTCAATTGTATGTCGCGGCATCTGGCATGATTGCTAGGCAGCACCAACTGGATGTCCTGGCCAACAATCTAGCCAATGTGAACACAGTGGGCTTCAAGATGGAGGAGGTGGCCTTCGAGGAGCCGGGGAGCTCAATCGACGGATCCTACGGGGCCAAAGGCCAGGTGAGGGTGTCCGTGAGGAGGACGGATTTCTCCCCAGGTGAGGTCGCTTTTACCGGAGAGCCCCTGGATCTGGCCATAGGGGGAAGGGGATTTCTTGTCATCGGAGACAACGAGGGGATGAAACTCACGAGGGACGGGCGCCTCTCTCTCGACAAGGATGGAAGGCTAGTCCTGGGAGGGATGCCGGTCATGGGTGAGCAAGGGGAAATAGTCCTCGGGAGCCCGGCCTGGGTGAGTATTTCCCAAGAAGGTCAGGTCACCACAGACAGGGGCGTCATGGGGCGCCTCAGGGTGGTCAAGGTGCAAGACACATCCCAACTGGAAAAACAAGGGAATGGCCTCTTCAGAGTTCCAGAGGGGACCGAGGTTCAAGACGATCCTGATCCGAAAATAATGTCCGGTTACGTGGAGCTTTCCAACTGCAGCGTGATAAAGTGCATGGTCCAGATGATAGAGGTCATCCGCTCTTTCGAGATGCAACAGAAGATGGTCCAGACCATGGACAGATTGGGGGAAAGGGCTGTTCAGGAGATGAGCAGGACGGCCTGAAAGATCGGGCAATGGAAGGAGGTGCGACACAGCCATGATACGTTCCCTTTGGACAGCTGCCTCGGGCATGGAGGCTCAGCAGCTTCAGATAGATGTCATATCCAACAATCTGGCCAATGTGAACACCACTGGCTTCAAGAAGAGCAAGGTGAACTTCCAGGATCTCCTTTACCAGTCTCTGAGTTATCCCGGGGCCGCTTCCTCCTCCCAGAGTCAGCTCCCAACGGGCTTCCAAGTAGGTCTAGGGACTAGGCCAGTGGCAGTGCACAAGCTCTTCGGTCAGGGGGATTTTCAGCTCACGAGAAACGAGCTGGATCTGGCCATAGAGGGGCAAGGCTTCTTCAAGATAGTTCTCCCAACAGGCGAGACTGCCTATACCAGGGACGGAGCCTTCAAGCTCAACAGCCAAGGGGAGATAGTGACATCCGAAGGCTACAAGTTGGAGCCCGGGATAACCATCCCCCAGGACGCTACGGCCATATCCATCGGGGCAGATGGGACGGTCTCGGTGATGAGGCCAGGCCAGACCGGCTTCACGGAGGTAGGCAGGATAACGCTCACCCGATTCCCCAATCCTCCGGGCCTCTTCTCCATCGGAAGGAACGCCTTCATCCCAACGGACTCCTCCGGAGATCCAGTGGAGGGTACCCCAGGAGACCAGGGTCTTGGGACCATTGCCCAAGGATTCCTGGAGATGTCCAATGTGAACATAGTCGAGGAGATGGTCTCGATGATAGTGGCCCAGAGGGCATATGAGGTGAATTCCAAGGCGATTCAAGCCTCGGACGACATGCTCCAGATGGCGAACAATCTCAAGAGATAGATGAACTGAGATGGACCAGGGGGAGACTCGAAAATGAAGCCATTTGTCGCAACTTGGGTCCTGATTGGCTCCCTGTGGGCCGTTTGGAATGCACTGGCCTCGGGACCTGAAAAGCCCCCTGAGGGTGAGAGGCCCCTTTGGGTATTGACGTGTTCCCTTTCCAAGGGTGATCTTCTCACCTCCGAATGTGTGGGGAAAAGGGGTGTCCCTCCCCAGACCTTCCCTCCAGGGGCACTGGAGGATCCTCGGGAGGTCCTGGGGATGAGAGCAGTGAGGGCGATCCAGGCTGGGGCCGTCCTGAGGAAAGATCAGTTCAGGCCCGAACCCATCTTGAGGAAAGGCCAGAAGGTGGAGATCGTGCTGGAAGCGGAAAATCTGAGGATAGTCGCCCCAGGTCAAAGCCTGGAGGATGGAGGCAAGGGAGAGAGCATAAGGGTCCTCAACACCTCGTCCAGGCAGGTCATAGTGGCCAGGGTAGTGGACGCAAAGAGGGTAGTTGTGGATTTTTGAGGAGGGAGGTCATGGGATCCGCAGCCTTTAGGATCGCTTTCCTGTGCATGATCTCGGCCCTCTTTTCCTTCGGGTGTTCCCCAGCCCTTCCCCCCCCACCACCCTGGACTCCCAATCCCGGGGCCTTTGCCCTGAAGGAGGAACCCCAGAAAGAGGGAAGCCTCTGGAAGCCCAGCGCTAGATTGGGGGATCTGTACTCGGATCTGAGGGCAAGGAGGGTCGGAGATGTTCTCACGGTGAGGATCGTGGAAAACGCTGAGGCCCTCAAATCCGCTAGCACCAAGACCTCCAGGGACAGCTCCCTCTCTGCCTCTGTGACGAGCTTCTTCGGTGCACCGCTCAGTGTGGGTGGTTTCAAGCCTGAGGCCTCAGGATCCCTCAAGAACGAGTTCGAGGGCTCGGGCACAACCCAGAGAAAGGACACCTTGGTCGCCACCTTGAGCGCCAAGGTGGTTGAGGTGCTTCCCCAGGGTCTTCTGAGAATAGAGGGCTATAGGGAGGTCCTCATAAACAACGAGCGGCAATACATAATACTCAGGGGCGTTGTGAGGCCCGAGGACATACAATCCGACAATACGGTCCTGTCCTCGGTCATAGCTGATGCCCAGATAGCTTACGCTGGCCAGGGGGTTGTGAGCGACAAACAGAAGCCAGGCTGGGTGGGGAGGCTCTTGGACCACGTGTGGCCATTCTGATGGAAGCGGAGACAGGTGAGGGGCCATGAGGTGGAATAGATTGACTTTGGTCTTGGTCCTTGTGGGAGTATCTTGGGCTCAGGATGCTTGGGCTGTGAGACTCAAGGAGATCTCATCCATAGAAGGTGTGAGATCTAATCCCCTTGTGGGTTACGGTCTTGTAATAGGGCTTCAGGGAACAGGGGACCAGAACAACACCCAATTCACCGTGCACTCCCTCTCCAATATGCTCCTAAGGATGGGCATAAGGGTGCCAGCAGAGGCCATAAAGGTCAAAAACGTGGCGGCGGTCGTCGTCACAGCCCAACTCCCCCCCTTCGTGAGGCAGGGGCAGAAGATAGACGTTCAGGTCTCATCCATAGGGGATGCCAAGAGTCTCCAAGGGGGGACCCTGGTGCTCACTCCCTTGAGGGGGCCCGATGGCGAGGTGTATGTTGTGGCCCAAGGGCCTGTATCCGTTGGCGGATTCACATTCGGAGGGGCATCTGGGGGAAGGGTTCAACAGAATCACCCAA
>JAPWUY010000013.1 GCA_028275295.1 Thermodesulfobacteriota bacterium
CCCTCAAGGCGCTCCCTTTCGGGTTTCCCAAAGTCCTCGTCTCGAGCGCCGTTGCGATGCCAGCATACGCGACCAAGTTCTCCCAGTTTCTGGGCCTCAAGGATATAACAGTGCTGAACACTGTGGTAGACACAGTGGGGATGAATCCCCTAGTCAAAGCCTTGATGGACAGTGCCTGCGGCATCATATGCGGCATGGTGGAGGGCTGGGAGCCCATCGCCGAGCCGGAAAGGCCCACAGTGGCCATGACGGAGCTGGGCTTCTGTGACAAGGGAGCACAGCTCGTGAGGGATATCCTGATGAAGGACGGCTATGAGGTGATATCCTTTCACGCTACGGGTCTTGGGGATAGAGCTGCGGAGGAGCTCGTGGCCCAGGGGATATTTCAATGCTTCGTGGACCTCGTCCCAGCTGGCCTGAGCGAGCACCTCCTTGGCGGGAACAGGGATGCTGGTCCTGAGAGGCTCATGGGAGCAGTGAGAGCCGGAGTTCCCTATGTTTTGGCTCCCTGTGGTTTCGATATGATAAGCTGCGGTCCCATAGAGAGAAGGGACAAGGCCGATCCCCTCTGGACCCAGAGGGGACTTGCCCAGAGGAAACTTCTGGTGCAAGATTCCATGCGGGTTCAAGCCAGAACAACGGCCCAAGAGATGGAGCTCATAGCCAAAGAAGTGGCCCAAAGGCTCAACAAGCATCCCAGAAAGGAATCGGTGAAATTCCTCGTTCCCCTCAAGGGATTCTCTTCCCTGAGCGTGGAGGGGGGACCTCTGCACGATCCAGAGGCTGACTACGCGTTCGTGAAATGCTTGAGGGAGAATCTATCGGAGGAGATAAGAGTTCGGGAGGTGGAGGCCAGTATAAACGAGCCCGCTTTCGCAGAAGCTGTGGCTGAATCTGTGAAGGAGGCCCTGAGAAGCCTCAAGGCTTGACAAAAAGGAGCCCAGGGTCTTTCCTTGGAAGCCCAAACGGGGCTTTCTCGGACAAACCTCGAGTTGAGAAGGAGTGGGCCTGGTGGGAGGTGACGATGTGTACCCACGCTGACACCATGTGGAATCCCATCCTGGAGGCAATGGATGAGGAGAGGCTTCGTTCCCTACAACTCAAGAAGTTCCAGAGGATACTTAGGTGGGCCTACGAGAGGTCCCCTTTTCACAGGAGGCTTTACAGGGAAGCCGGACTCGAGCCCGATGATGTGAGGACCTTGGAAGACGTTGTCAAGGTGCCCAAGGTTGAGAAGTCCATGATGCGAGAGATCCAGTGCAAGGATCCTTACCCCTATGGTGAGCTCCTCTGTGTGGATCTGGAGGAGGTCACCGAGTTTCGCCAGACAAGCGGCACAACAGGTCAGCCAGTCTACCAGGCGGACACCTGGGAGGATTGGGAATGGTGGTCGGAATGCTGGGCTTACATACTCTTTGCCCAGGGATATCGAAAGAGGGACAGGGTCTTCATCCCTTTCGGCTATAACGTTTTCGTGGCCTTCTGGGCTGGCCATTATGGGGCGGAGAAATTGGGATGTGAGGTGGTCCCTGGAGGAGTTCTCAGCACTGAGGCCAGGATCCTCAAGATGCAAGAGCTCAGGGCGACGGCCATGATGGGGACGCCCACCTATATGCTCAACATGGCGGATGTGGCACGGACCAAACTCGGGATAGATCCTCCGAAGGATCTCTGGATCCGGAGGATAACCTGCGCTGGGGAGCCGGGGGCCAGCATCCCCGCGACCAAGAAGAGGATAGAGGAGGCATGGGGTGCAAAGGTCTTCGATCACGTGGGCGCAACGGAGATAGGGGCCTGGGGTTATGAGTGCCAGGAACAGCCAGGTGGTCTCCATGTCAATGAGGCCATGTTTCTCGTGGAGATAGAGGACCCGGAGACTGGGGAGAGTATCCACGAGCCTGGGAAAGTGGGCAAGATGGTCATCACGGCCTTCGACAGGATGGCCCAGCCATGCGTGAGGTTCGACTCCAAGGACCTCATCATGTGGGCGGATGAGCGATGTCCGTGCGGGAGGACCTTCAGGCTCATAAAGGGTGGGGTTCTGGGGCGAGTGGACGACATAACAAAAGTCAAAGGGGTGCTTCTGGCCCCCACAGCCATCGAGGAGGTCGTGCGATCGATTCCAGAACTGGCCGATGAGTACGAGGTGATAGTGACCAGAGAAGGGGACATGGACCGGATAGCCCTCAAAGTGGAGCTGAGGCCGGAGGCCCAGGGAAAAGAGCAGGAAGTGAGAGGGAGACTCGTGGACCAACTCAGACTGAAGACCAACTTGGGCTATGAGATCACCTTCCACCCTTACGGGAGTTTGCCTCGATACGAGGGGAAGGCACGCAGGTTCAAGGATCTGAGAAAACAAGGAGGCTGAGATGGAAGAGGCTTCAGGGCAAAGGAGAGTTTCCGGGCCTGATCTCGAGATATTGGCGAGACTCGTAGCGAAGATAGAGGAAGCCGCTCACGAACTGGTGGAGAGGGCCTGTGGGATCCAAGCTATAGAGAGGAATGCTAGAAGAATCCTAGCAAGTAGCAGGATCCTGAGACTGAATGTGTGCGACCCGCTGGAGTTGTGAGCGCCTCTCCTCCATTTTTCCAGGCATAGGGTATCTCGCCATGTCCACCATAGCTGTGATTGGCACACTGGACTCCAAGGGAAAGGAGCATGCCTTCCTCAAGGAGGCCATAACGAGAAGGGGGATGAATGTCCTCACAGTGAATTTGGGGACCAAGGGCGAGCCAGAGCTCCCTCCGGACCTGGACTTGGGGCTGAGGGGTCGAATCCCGAGGGAGAGGGCCATAGAGGAGGTGATCCGCAAGGCCAAAAGCGAGCTTCAGGCACTTTGCCTGCAAGGGAGGATCGCTGGGGTCATCTCGTGTGGGGGTGGGACAGGGACCTACATGGCCACTTCTGTCATGAGGGCTCTCCCCTTTGGCATTCCCAAAGTGATGGTCTCCACAGTTGCGTCCAGGGACCTATCCCAGACCGTCTCGACATCGGACATCACAGTGATACACAGCGTGGCTGATGTGGCTGGCATAAATTTCATCACCGGAACGATTCTCGAGCAAGCAGCATCGGCCATATGTGCCATGGCTAAGGTCAGGTGGGTGGAGAGGCCTTCGAGGGGGAGGGTGGCCGTTAGCAATTTCGGGTTCACCTCCCTCGGTGCGGAGAGGATAAGGGGGATAATGGAAGAGAGGGGATTCGAGGTGATCCTTTTTCACACGAATGGCACAGGGGGGAGAGCCATGGAGGAGATGGCAAGGGATGGATACTTTCAAGGTATACTGGATCTTGCCCTCCACGAGCTCGCGGACGAGATGATGGGTGGATACTGCAAGGGAGCGGGCGCCCAGAGGCTCTCCCTGGAGGGAGCCAACTCCATACCAAGGGTCGTGGTGCCAGGGGGGTTGGACTGTGCTGTTTTGGAGTTCCATCGGGACTCGATCCCTCAAGGTTACGCCCAGCGGAAGATATATTTCTACGACTTCAGGTCAGCCATAGGATTGACCCCAGAGGAATCGGCTTCCCTCGGAGAGGAGGTGGCGAGAAGGCTCAATCTTTTCTCTGGACCAGTCAAGGTCTTGGTGCCAGAGGGAGGCTGGTCCGAGGCCGATGGTCCTGGAAGACCCCTTCACGATCCAGAGGCGAGGAAGGCCTTCCTTGTAAGGTTGAAGGAAGTGCTCTCCGGGGGGATCGAGGTGGAGGAGGTGCCGGCCCACATAAACGATGAAAAATTCGCTATGAGGGCCGTAGAGGTAATGGAAGAACTTTTGGTCCGGGGAAGGGGGAGACCATGATAATTCGCAATTGGATGAAGCGAGATCCAGTGACCATGTCGAGCGATGCCCTTCTCACTGAGGCGAGGCAGATAGTGGACAGGCATGGTCTCAGGTACGTGGCGGTTGTGGACAATGGGGTCCTCAGGGGAATCCTCAGGAGAAGGGATCTCTATGAAGCCGCGATGCAGGTGACCTCCAAGCAGAGCGTATACGAGCTCAAATATTTCAACGAACGTCTCAAAGTGAAGGACTTGATGATAAGAAAGCCAAAGACCATCCAAGCAGATGAGCCAGTGGAAGAGGCCATGAGAAAGGGATCCCAATTGGGTGTGAGCTTCTTCCCAGTGATGGATGGAGATCGCCTGGTGGGAACGGTTTCCTATGAGGAGATATTCGAGACCTTCGCACAAGTGCTTGGAGTGAGGGAGAAGTGGGTTGGAATTACCCTCCAGGATGTGGAGGTTGGCCCAGGCACCATAAGACATATAGCGGAGCTGACAGAGGCTGCTGGAGGGACCTTGAGGAGCGTTTTCACGCTCCGCCAGTCGGAAAAGAGAGGAGAAAAGGTCGTGCTCAGGGTGGCCACGGAGGAGCCGAGGAAGGTTCTGGAAAAGCTGAGGGAAGCCGGTTACACCATAATGGAAGTGGAGCGACCAGAGGGTAAGGGTGCGGGGAATGGCGCAGAGGGTTGAGATGGGAGGTCCTGAGGGGAATGGTCCTAGGCGGGTCATAGTGGGGATAACTGGGGCAAGTGGAGTCATATATGCTATCGAACTCCTCAGGGCATTGGGGAGGGCAGGGATCGAGACTCATCTGGTCATGACCGATGCAGCCAAGAAGACCATAGAGCTGGAGACTCCTTTTTCGGCAGAGGAAGTGGGAGAGCTAGCATACAGGGTGCACGATATAGGAGACCACGCTGCCCCCATTGCGAGCGGATCCTTTCTCACCGAGGGAATGGCGGTTGTGCCTTGCACCATAAAGACTCTTTCCGCAATTGTCCATTCGTACAATGAGAACCTTCTAGTTCGTGCAGCGGATGTTTGCTTGAAGGAGGGGAGGAAACTGATTCTGGCTGTGAGGGAAACGCCCCTTCACTTGGGTCATCTGAGGCTCATGTGCCAAGCTGCAGAGCTGGGGGCCGTAATCCTCCCCCCCATGCCTGGCTTCTACCATAGGCCCTCGTCGATGGAGGAGATGGTCCTTCACATAGTGGGAAAGATAATGGATCAGTTCTCGCTGCCCCATGACCTCTTCAGGAGGTGGCAGGGACCGTCATGAAAAAAGGAGAGGAAGGAGATCTCTGTCGAGTTCCCGGCATAAGGGGAAAGAACCAAAGACGAGCTCCCAGGGTTTGGTTCCAGAAGATAGAGAAGATGCCAATGGGATAACTCGGCAATCGACCCAAGAAGAAAAACGCCTCTTTTCTCGGTCTTAGGCCTTTTGCCCGTCTAAGTGGGACGGAACCCAGTCTCCCTTGAAATTTGGGGGCTTGAGCCCTTGGAGTCGAGGGCCTCGAAGAAAAGTCCCCGAGGGAATGGGGGCGGATCCTTACCTTCTGATTCAGCTTCTATTCAAAACGTTCGTTTGGGATTAGGACTTGGGCAACAGTGGGCCTGTGAACCCAATCCCCTCTCGAGGCGTCTCATTCTGAGAGCGGTTTGGAACTTTTTCGGAGGTCGGGTGTCAAAAAAAATAACCGCGGGTTCCGCTCCCCCCTGGAAGGTTGTCCTCGAGTGATTAGACTGAATTTGGCTTCCTATTGAAAAGAAGCCCGCTCCCGAGAGGGGAAAGGAAATCCTGGATCAAGAGATTTTTGGGGGCAACTGCCCCTTGGAGGAAGGAGTGGTGGAAATGGTGACGGTCAACGAGAACGAAATTGCCAGGTGGATCGAAGAGCATCAGAGGGAGATGATAATCTGTCCACATCAACCGGGCCTTCTTCTCATATCGAAGAAGGCCTGCATCAAGCGCTACAAGGCTGCCCTGGGGAGGGCCTTCGAGACCATCTCAGAGGATGATTCCTTCCACTATGTCCTGAAGAAAGGTCTCAGCCTGTGCGAGGGATGCCCCATAGGAAGAAAGCTCGTGGAAGAAGAGAAGAGGTCTGCCTCCCCCCAAGGGGAGCCCATGGAAAAAGAAGCTAGCCAGCAGTCCTGAGATCTCCCTCTGAAAAGGCGCTCTGGAAAGAAGATGGCCCGTAAGTCCCCCGGAAGTGGGCGAACTGGGGTCTTCTGCCCCCCATCCCCACAAAAGGGGGAAATCTTACCCCTGGCCGTGCTCTCCTGGGTTCGTCAAAGGTCGGAGCTTCCAATCTGGCTCATAGGAACCCCTGGGAAGGCAACTTTCCCCTTGTCCTGATACAGTGTTTCCTTCCATTGTCGAGGAGTCTTGTGCGGCCAGTCGGTTTGTGATACATGGGACATAGCTTCCGGGAAGCCTCCCTCAGGAGGGACGATATGAGCAAGGAAGATAAAGGGAGCCAAACTGGGGAATTCGATATATTGGTCAGGGTAATAAGCCAGAAGGGGATCTGCGCTGCGGGCCACAAGGTGGGGGATGAGGTCCTCTTCGATGGGATGAGTGTCCAAGGAAGGATATGTATGAGCGCCCTTTACAGTATGCTGCCAAAGGTCTTTGCCATGAGATATGGTGCCCACTTCCCCTGGCTCGAAGACCCGGATGTGGCCACCCATGCTTGTCCCGACGCCCAGAACCCTGTGGTCTTCGAGATAAGGAGGCTGAGGCCGACTGGCTGAGCCCATTGGGAAAGGAGAGAAAAATGCAGAGGACTGCCATGGCAGAAGAGGCCTGGTGGCTCCACAGGGAAAGGAGACTCAGGCTCGAGAGCCTGAAATTGGAGCTCACAAGCGGGGAGGCCGAGGAGGTATTGGTACACGCAGTGGGGACCATTCAAGGGAGAATAACGGGAATGGATCCTGGGGAGAGGGGCATCGAATTCCAATTCCAGTTGGATGGCAAGAAATTCAGGATATTGGATGCCGAGGTCTTCGACATCGAATACCTGCCCACAGGCAGCTCGGTCGTGCACTTGACAGGAAAACTGGAGCCCGTGGACGACTGAGCCAGCCACCAAGGCAGTCGGAGAGGGAAAACCATGATCGAGGTACATGTGGACAGAGTTGGTTTCATTCCCGAAAGTGGCTCCATGAGCGTGTTCCTCAAGGACCCAGCCAAGGGAAGATTCCTCATAATACAGGTGGGAGTCTTCGAGGGAACAGCCATTATCCAGGGCATGAACAAAATACCCACGAGGAGGCCCCTCAGCCATGACCTCCTTGTGAGCCTCATAAGGCATTTGGGGGGAGAGATCCAGTACCTTGTGATCCACGATCTCGTGGAGAACACTTACTACGGCCAGATAAAGCTCTTGAGAAAGGGGAGGGAGATAGGGGTGGACACCAGGCCAAGCGACGGCATAGCCCTCTGTGTGAGGGTCGGTGCGCCCATTTTCGTGGACGAGAGGCTCTCGGAGCACTTCATAGACGAGATGGATCTCCTCATGGCCATGACCCCCGGAGACGAGACCGTCCACTGAAAAAGGCCCGGATGTCGTCCCGATCTCTGAATCAAAGGAACGCGCCCTCCCGAAGATCCCCCAAAGGCGGCTTTCATCGTTTCTCTGCCTTCCTAGGCGACTCAGAGAGCTGAAAGGAGATGGCGATGGAGCTCAAGAGGAAACTCGAAATCCCCAGAATCGACCCCAAGGAGTTGAGGTGGGAGTGTGACCCCGAGTGCATAGGTTTTCTCACCACGGACGAGGTAGTGGCCACAAGGGAGATAGTGGGACAGGAAAGGGGTGTAGAGGCCCTCAGGGTGGGACTCGAGATAGAAGGGGAAGGTTACAACATATATGTCTGCGGAGCAGCCGGAACAGGAAGGAGCACGGCTGTAAGGAGGCTTCTCGAGGAGCTTTCCAGGGAGAGGCCGACCCCGGACGATATCTGCTACGTCAACAATTTCAAGGATCCCGACAGTCCCAAGGTCCTTTACCTCCCCCCCGGTGAAGGGGCTTGGTTCAAGGAGGAGATGCACAGGGTCATAGAGGCACTCAGGACAAAGGTGCCCAAAGTCTTCGAATCCGATGTCTACCAAGAGCGTAGAAAGACCATAGTGGACAGGGTGAGGGGGCAGGAGAAGTCCCTTTACAAGGAGTTCGAGAAGAAAATAGCGGGCGAAGGCTTCAGCATGGTTGTGATCCCCATGGGCCCAGTTTCGAGGACTGAACTTCTGCCCGTGATAGAAGGCCAACCCGTGGCATGGGAACAGCTGGAGGCCCAGGTGGAGGGGGGCCAATTCCCGCAAGAGACCCTGGATAGCCTCAGAACCCGCTACGAGGAGCTCATGCACGAGATGCAGGAGAGGATCCTGAAAGTGAGGGATTTGGAGCAGGAGCTCCAGGAGAAGATAAGGACATTGGACAGGGAGATGGTGGGTCCCGTCGTGGCGGAGGAGATGGGGGTTCTCCGCTCAAGGATCAAAAGGCCAAAGGCTCTCGCTTACCTGGAGGAGGCCCAGCAGTACATGCTGGATCATCTGGACATGTTCAGGCCCACTCAGGAAGGCCCTCCCCAGGCCCTTTTGGGCCAGGATCCCTTTTCCGCATTCACTGTGAACCTGGTCGTGGACAACTCCGAGACCAAGGGGGCTCCTGTCATCTTCGAGAGCTACCCCACGTATCGCAATCTCTTCGGGAGCATAGAGAGGGTTTTCGACCCAAGGGGTGGGGTATGGAGAACGGACTTCACCAAGATAAAGGCTGGCTCATTCATAAAGGCCAATGGGGGATACCTCATAATTCAGGCTCTAGATGCCCTGGTGGAGCCAGGGGTCTGGCCAGCTCTGAAGAAGAGCATAAAACACGGGGAGGTGGAGATACAGAGCTTCGATCCCTTCGCCTTTTTCTCGGCCGGTTCCCTCAAGCCAGAGCCAGTGGAGGTGAAGGTGAAGGTCATAATGATAGGGGATTCGGAAATCTACTATCTTCTTTTCCAAAGGGACGATGATTTCAAGAAGGTCTTCAAGGTGAAGGCGGACTTCGACACTGTTATGAAGAATAACGAGGGGGCTGTGAGGCGGTATGCCGAATTCACCAGAAAGATAGTGGAGAAGGAAGATCTCCCAGCCTTTCACAAGGAGGCAGTCGCTGCCATTGTGGAATACGGGGTGCGGCTTGCTGGGAGGAAAAATCGTATAAGCACCCGCTTTCACCAAGTGGCCGACATAATAAGGGAGGCCGCTTACTGGGCCAAGAAAGAGGGGTCTCAACTCGTCATGCGGAAACATGTGGAAGATGCGGTGCAGAGGAGACACTGGAGATTCAACCTCGTGGAAGAGAAGATCAGGGAGATGATAACAGAGGGGACCATCCTCATAGATACAGAGGGGTGGAAGGTGGGAGTGGTCAACGGGCTTTCGGTCCATGACATCGGGGACATCTCCTTTGGAAGGCCTTCCAGAATAACTGCCCAGACCTCAATGGGCAAGGAGGGGATAATAAACATAGAGAGGGAAAGCGAGTTGGGAGGCCCGATACACAACAAAGGTGTCCAGATCCTAGCTGGGTATATCAGGGGCAAGTATGCCCAGGACAAGCCCTTGAGCGTGAGTGCCAGCATATGCTTCGAGCAATCCTATAGCGGGGTCGAGGGAGATAGTGCATCCTCCACGGAGCTCTATGCAATTTTGTCGAGCCTCTCGGGGCTTCCCATAAGGCAGGACATAGCTGTCACGGGTTCCGTGAACCAGAAGGGCGAGGTTCAACCCATTGGAGGAGTGAACGAGAAGATCGAGGGCTTCTTCGATGTATGCCGAATAAAAGGCTTGACGGGAACCCAAGGCGTCATGATCCCTGCACAGAATGTGGGGGATCTCATGCTCAGGAAGGATGTGGTGGAGGCCGTCGAGAAGGGGCAATTCTCCATAATCCCCGTGAGGACAGTGGATGAGGGAATCGAGATCCTCACCGGCGTGGAAGCTGGCCAGAGGGGGCCAGATGGAAAGTTCCCTCCAGGGACGGTGAATTTCCTGGTGGACAAGAGATTGAGGGAGATGGCCGAGGGAATGAGAGAATTCGCCCGGACATAAGGGGGAGGGGAGCGCCATGCACAGATTCGTGTTCATGAAGGTGCGCGATGCCATGACCCACGAGGTCAAGACAGTATCTCCGGACACAAGCGCTGGGGAGCTCAGGGAGCTTTTCGAGAGATACGATTACAATTGCTTCCCTGTCATGGAGGATGACAAACTCGTTGGAGTGGTGACCAAATTCGATTTCCTCAAGACCCTCGTCTTTCACCCAACCACGATGGTGCCGGCTTACGAGGACCTCATGAAAAAGAAGGTCTCAGAGTTCATGACGAGGACACCTTTCTACGTGTTCCCCGACCAGCCACTGACGAGGGTGCTACAGCTCATGATAGAGACGAGGAAAAACAGCTTTCCGGTCCTCGATGAGAGGGGACACCTCGTGGGCATCATCACTTACTCGGACCTCTTGAGGCAAGTGGGAAAGTAGCCAGTGAGAATTGGGCCATTGATGGAGGTCCTTCGGGGGAAGGAAGGGGGAGTGGATCGGGGTTCACTCTCGAGGCCTCGAGGCGAAAAGGGAGACAGAGAAGGAGGACGGGATGAGGATAAGGGTATCGGGACAGGCACTGGGATCGTACAGGGGACCTCTTCTCGCAGCCGGATTGTTCGAGGGGCAAAAGCTCGAGGAGAGCCCTCTCAACGAGCTGGATCTGGCTTCGGGAGGATGGCTCAAAAGGCTCCTTGCGGCAGGCGACTTTCGGGGAAAAAAGGACGAGGTCCTGGTTCAGAGGACCATGGGGGCCCTTCCTTTTCACAGGCTGATGCTCGTGGGGCTGGGAAAGAGGGAGAAGTTCAAGGTGGACACATGGAGAGGGGCCCTCAGCACTGTTGCTAGAAGGTGCCGAGAGATGAGGCTCGAGGAGTTCGCTGTGGCCATGAATTTCCCAGAGGAGAAAGGCATGGAGAGGGAGACCATGGCTTGGGCCTCCGCGGAGGGGATCCTGCTCGGGCTTTACAGGTTCAAGGGATTCAAGAGCAAGGAGGAGGAAGAGCTCAGGGATCCGGCTGAAGCCGTACTGCTTTTCAGGGGAAGGGCCAGTGGAAAGCTGGAGAAAGCCGTGAGAGAAGCTCAAATCGTATGCGAGGCGGTATCCTGGGTGAGGGACCTTGTGGCGATGCCATCCAACAAGCTGACCCCCCAGATCCTGGCTGATGAGGCCCTCAGGATGTGCAGGGCAAAGGGCCTCAGATGCAGGGTGCTGGACGAGAGGGAGATGAAGGCCCTGGGCATGGGGGCCCTCCTCGGGGTGGCCTCTGGAAGCAAGGAGCCTCCTAGGCTGATAGTCGTGGAGCACGGAAAACCATCCAGGCTCACCCCCACAATAGCCCTAGTGGGAAAGGGGATCACCTTCGACAGTGGCGGCATCAGTCTCAAACCAGCGGAAAAGATGGATCAGATGAAAGACGATATGGCAGGCGGGGCAGCTGTCCTCGGGACTCTCAGGGCGGCATCCGAGCTAGGTCTCCCCCTGCATCTAGTAGGTGTCGTCCCGGCCACGGAAAATCTTCCATCTGGTTCGGCCTACAAGCCAGGAGATGTGCTCACCACCATGTCGGGCCAGACCATAGAGGTCTCCAATACCGATGCCGAGGGAAGATTGATCCTGGCAGACGCCATAGCCTTCGCGCTGCGCTACAAGCCAAAGGTGTTGATAGATGTGGCCACCCTCACGGGAGCCTGTATAGTGGCCTTGGGAGACTCCATAGCTGGCATCATGGGTAACGACCCGAGACTTCTGGAAAAGCTCCGGGAGGCTGGCGAAAAGACAGGGGAGGAGGTTTGGCCCCTTCCCTTGAAAGAGGAATACGAGGAACTCATAAAGAGCGAAGTTGCGGATGTGAAGAACGCGGGTGGTAGAGAAGCTGGGGCGATTCAAGGGGGATTGTTCCTCAAGAGATTCGTCGGGGACACCCCATGGGTCCACTTGGACATAGCTGGTCCGGTTTGGACGGAAAAGGAAAGGCCCTATAGGCCCAAAGGCCCAACTGGCTTTGGGGTGAGACTCCTAGTGGAATTTTTGCGAAATTATGGGTGATGGAGAAGGGGCCAAATCCGGCTCCC
>JAPWUY010000014.1 GCA_028275295.1 Thermodesulfobacteriota bacterium
GGCAAGTCCTGGGCAACTCCCCCTATCCTGAACCAGGAAGGGTGTAATCTGGCCCCAGTTATGAACTCCACTATGTCCAGAAGCCTCTCCCTTTCCCTGAAGGTGTAGAAGTTGGGAGTCATGGCCCCCACATCGTGGGCAAAGGTGGCAAACCAGACCAGGTGGTTGCTTATTCGGAACATCTCGGTGAGCATGACCCTTATGAATTGGGCCCTGGGAGGTACCTCTACTCCCGCGAGCTTCTCCAGTGCGCAGAGGTAGGAGAGATTGTTGGCAGCGCCGCTCAGGTAATCCACCCTGTCCGTGTAAGGAATGAACTGGTGCCAGGTCTGCCTCTCCCCGATCTTCTCGACCCCCCTGTGGTGGTATCCTATGTCCATCCCCACATCCACAATCTCCTCCCCATGGAGCTCCAGGACGAACCTCATGAGGCCATGGGTACCCAGGTGATGAGGCCCAAGATTCAGGATGAGGGTCTCTTGGGAATCTGTCTTCCGAGGTATGATCTCCGATGCATCCAAGGGCTGAGCCCTCTTGGCATCTTCCCCGGTGTACGGGGGCATTTCCGTTGCCCTTCCAGGCTCGTCTTTGCGCAAGGGATGGCCTTTCCACCACGGTGGCATGAGAAGCCTCCTGAGATTGGGATGGCCCTCGAAAATGACACCGAACATGTCGAAGGCTTCCCTCTCGTACCAATTGGCGGATGGCCAAATGGAAGTGACGGATGGGACCTTGGGGGGATCCCCTGCGAGGGCCACCTTTACTCTCATTCTTGTGGGAGGATCGAAGGCCAGCAGGTGGTAAACGACAGTGAAACGGTGATCCGGCCTCCTGGATCTCCTCGCTGACTCGTCTACGACGGTCAAATCCTCGAGGCGCAAGAACTTGGGGATGGATTCCCTTTTCAAAAAGTTGAGCGCATCCAGGATCCTCTCTCCTTGCACCCACACGCATGGCATGTCCACAGTTGGCACCTCGAGGTGAGCTGCACCATTCAAGAGCTCTTCGAGCTTCTTGAGGTAATGGGGAGGTCCTCCTTCCATCTGAAGACAGGGGGCTCGCGGGGTCCATATCATGTGATAGCGGTTTTCCCGAAACCGAGGGGGAGTTGCACTGGTGCCCCTCACGGGAGTGGTCTCCAAGCCCGTCCCCCTCGGATCCCTCGTCTTCGTCGTTCCATCCACCAGAGGTCCTCTCTCCGTTCCCTGGCTTCCTCCTTCAAGTCCCAATATCCTCCTCGCTGGTCTTTCCTGGGCTATTTTCTCCTGCAGTTTCACCAGGGCCTGGAGAACCGCCTCGGGCCTCGGAGGACACCCTGGTATATAGAGGTCCACGGGCAGAATTTGATCCACCCCTTGCACAACGCTATAGACGTCGTACATTCCCCCCGAGTTGGAACAAGAGCCCATGGAAATGACCCACTTGGGTTCGGCCATCTGTTCGTAAAGCCTCAAGACCACTGGAGCGATCTTCTTGAAGACCGTGCCTGAGACTATCAGTAAATCAGCCTGCCTGGGAGAGCCCCGGAGAACCTCGGCGCCGAAACGGGCTATGTCGTACCTGGAGGTGAAGGCCGCGGCCTCCTCCACAAAGCAACAAGAAAGCCCGAAAAACATCGGCCAAAGGCTTCTCTGCCGGGCCCAATTCACTATGATGTCCACAGCCCGCAAAAGAAGATCCATATTTCTTGTCACCACCCCTTTGCGGCTCTGAAATCCAAAGCGCCCTTTCTCCATGCGTAGGCGAGGCTGATCATCAGGAGTGTAAGGAACACCACCATCAAGACCCATCCTGCCCACCCTAGCTCCTTCGCTACAACTGCCCAACAAAGCACATATATAGCTTCCACATCGAAGAGGAGAAATAGGATGGCCACAAGGTAAAAGGGAACCGGATATGCCAGACGTGCACTGCCTGTAGGGACTATCCCGCACTCATAGGCCCTGAGTTTCTCTAGGCTTGGTTTTTTTCCCCCCAGCCAATGGCAGAGAACTGAAACCAGTGCCACAACCCCTATCACGCTCGCTCCATAGAGGGCAAGTCCCAAAAGCCAGCTCGGTGCAACGCCCCAGGAAGAAGCCCCCATCTCCACGACCTCCTCTCTCTCTCGGACAAAGGCCTGATGGATTCCATCCCGACTGTCCTCGACGTCGCTTTCACATCCTCACTATCTCCTATTGTCGACCCATTAGGAGTATTTCAGGCTAGCAGCAAAATCCGAAGGCAGTCAAGAAGCCCTTCCGGTGATCCTTTTTGGGGGCCTCGGAGAGGCTCGCAAAAATACACCCATTCCATGGCTCGCCTTGCCCTTCTCGCAAGTTACTGGGACAATAGGAGAGGATCAAGGGCTTTCGATGCATGTCCTTTGGTGCTCAGGGGAATTTCCGTGGACAAGGATGAGTTTTGCAGAGCAAGACAGTATTTGGGGAAATCTCAGAGGGAGCTCGCCAATCTCTTGGGAGTTTCCGTGAGGGCAGTCCAGAGCTTTGAGCAGGGCTGGAGGCCTGTTCCAGTCCACGTGGAAAGACAGATCCTCTTTCTCCTTGCCATGAAAAATGAAAAGGACTCCATCAGATGCTGGGAGGTGAGAGACTGCCCTGAGGCCATGAGGAAGAAGTGTCCAGCTTGGGAATTCAGGGCTGGAAATCTATGTTGGTTCATAAACGGCACGATCTGCAGAGGCTCTGTCCACAGGAACTGGAAAGAGAAGATCGCCCTTTGCAGAGAGTGCCAAGTCTTCAGTAGAACCTTCGAACCCTTTCAAAGGAAGCGACCAGAGGAGGAGCCCCCTTCTCCCTCCGGGATCTAAGGGTTGTCGAGAGCCAGGGCCTCCCTCACGAGGGCTTTTTCGTGTTCGAAATCCACCACCCTCTGGATCATTATTTTCTGGGCCATGACGGGGCCTGCTCCGTGCCAAGTGGCCACCCCGTGTTGGCCTGCACACCAGTTCTGGAGGAGCTTGTGGACCTTCATTATGTGCTCCGTGGGCACCTGAGATCCGAAACTCAGAAACTCTTCCACATACGACTTTGTCTCGGGATTCTTGAGCTCCCTCAAGGAAGGGAGGGTCACAACTAGGCCCCCTCCTATGTCCCCTGCAAGGGCCATCACCCTCCAAAATGCGTTGCAGATATTGAGCTTAGCCACATTTCCCATGAGCTCATCGGGGAGGAAAACCCCGGAGCCCGGCGGGTCCTCCTTTCCAAGATAGGCGGCCGCAAGCCCACAGGCCCTTCCCGTCTCTCTCAAGGTGACCATTTCCGTGAGCTGCTCGTTGATGTGAGGCGCCTTCTCGAGGCCTTTGTATTCCTGAATGAGCTTGCAAGCTCCGATGATCAAATTCATGAACCCCACCTTGCAGGTCCCCCCGCAGGTCATCCTGTGGCACCTCGCAAAACGTGCCACCATCCTCCCCGAGTACTTCACCTCTCCGCAGTGGAAGACCCTCTCCCACGGCACGAACACATCCTCGAAGACCACCATGGCCGTCTCCCTCTGACCATAGAGGGGATTGCCCAGCTCGTAGACGTCCTGGGCCTGCTCCCTCTCTGCGGAGAAAGGAGAGTATTGGCATATGTAGGTTATGCCTGGGGCATCGGAGGGGACCGCGAAGGCTATGGCATAGTCCTCTTCCCCTGGTCCTTTGGCAGATTGGGGGAGAACCAGGATCTCGTGGCTGGCATAGGCTCCACTTATGTTGATTTTCGCCCCCCTCACCACTATACCGCCTGGCTTCCTCTCCACGACCTTGAGGGATAGATAAGGATCTGGCCACTCGAGGGCCCTCTTTTTCCGATCTCCCCTGGGCTCCGTCAGGGCTCCCGCAAGGCAGAGATCCTCCCTTTGAACCCTCTCCAAGTAAGCCCTGAATCGCTGGTTGTAATCCGTGCCCAGGTCCTGATCCATCTCCCAAGTTGTGGCAGCGAGGGCATGAAGACCATCGTACCCAGGGCATCTGTAAATGCAGGTGCCGAGTCTTTCAGCTGCAACTGTCCCTGCCTGGGCCTTGTTCAGGAGGTCCTCGATGCTCGTGCTCACGTGGGTGTAACGGTGTATGGGCTCTCCGATGAGAGGAGACTCCAAGCTCATAATGTCCTTGAATCTCGGATCATGAGCCCAGCTATAGGTTGCCTTGTTGGCCTCTATCACCGATCGGGTCACGGGATTTGAGAATATATCCTCCACCCTCCTCCCATTCATGAAAACCCTGAGCTTCCTTCCTCTCAGGCTCTCCTCGAATTCCTCTGGGGTCATCAAGCCCATGATCCTCCTCCTGGGAAACAAGTTGGGGGTCAGTCGAAGAGCTTCCTTCGGTCTATTACCCTTCTTGCCTTGAATTGCGTCCTCTCCAGAGTCCCTGGGGGCATGAGTTCCAAAACCGGCCTCAGGCCGACCTTCGCCTTTATCTTGGAAGCCACTTCCTTCTCGAATCTGTCGAGAATGGCCGGCTCTCTCTCCGCTGCCTTCTGAATCTCACTGGAGTACTCCACCTGCACCCTCAGCTCGTCCAGTGCCTTTTCTCTGGAAACTATGATCCTGAACTCCCCGCCGAAGCCCTCGGTTGCCCTCAACACCTCTTCTATGGCACTAGGATAAACGTTTTCCCCCCTTATGACCAGCATGTCATCCACCCTGCCATATATTCCCCTGGGGAGTCTGGGATATGTCCTTCCGCAGGGACAAGGCTCATCGGTCCACATGGACAGGTCTCCCGACCAAAATCTTATCATGGGCTGTGAGGTCCTCTCGAGATGGGTGTAAACAGGCACCCCTTCGCAACCGTATGGAACGACCCTCATGGTTTTGGGATCCACGAGTTCAGTATACACGACGTCGTTCCACAAGTGCATTCCTCTCCTTTCCTCGCACTCTCCATTGGTCATCCAAGGGGTCATCTCCGCTGTTGAACCCATATCTATGCACTTGCACCCGAAGGTCTCCTCTATGAGTCTCTTTGTGGAGGGTATTCCGGCCCCTGGCTCTCCCGAGAAGAACATTATCCTGAAGCGAAAATCCTTCCTGCAGTCGAAGCCGTTCTCCTTGGCCACTTCGGCTATGTACAGGGCATAAGAGGGGGTTCCGTAGAAGGCAGTGGGCTTTATCTCCTTCATCCAACTCAAACCCATGAGGGTCTGACCAGGGACACCAGCTCCGAAGGGGAAACATTTGGCTCCCAGCCTCTCACCCCCCACCAGGGCTCCCCACGAACCCATGTACAGGCTGAAAAAGGATCCTATGAATATGGTATCGGATGGCCTTATGCCCGCCCCCCACATTATCCTCGCATGGGCATTGGCTATCCTGTGCCAGTCCCCCTTTCCTATGGCGAAGGCTGTTGGCCTTCCCGTGGTGCCCGATGTCCCATGAATCCTCAAAACTTCCTCGGGATCTATGCAGAGATAGCTCCCGAAGGGAGGATTTTCAGCCTGGTCCTTCCTTATCTCGTCTTTGGTCACGAAGGGGACATCTTGGAAATCCTCGAGGGTGCGGATCCTATCGGGTTTAACTCCTGCCTCGTCCCACTTCCTCCTGTAAAAACTCGACCGCTCGTACGCCCACTGCATCTGGGCCCTGAGTTTTTCGACTATGAGCTTTTCCCTCTCTTTGGGATCCATGGTCTCGAGCTCTCGGAACCAGTAAGGGCTTCCGGAAGGGGGCATATAGGAATCGTCGTACACAGGGGGCCAAGATACCATCTTTCGCTTCCTCCTCGGCAATAAGGATTTCCGTAGCACCGCCTCGGGTCCTTTTTTGGCCTCGAAACCATATCCCAGAAGCGGGCTCACGAGGGATCTCTTCCCCTGACCTTCTCCTCTATGAACTGAACTATTTGCTTCACAGGGGTATCTGGTCCGAAGACCTCTGCTATTCCCCTTCTTTTCAGTTCCTCCCTGTCATCGGGAGGTATCACTCCCCCCATTATGACCAGCACATCTTCCATGTTTCTCTCCTTGAGCAGCTGGACCACTTTGGGACCCAGGCTGAGATGGTTCCCGCACAGGGTGCTCAGCCCCACCACATCGGGGGATTCTTGAAGAGCCGCTGCGACTATTCCCTCGGGAAACTGATTCCCCAGGTAGATGACCTCCATCCCCGCATCCCTGAGCATTCTCGAAATGGAAACAACCCCCCTCCAATGAATGTCGAGACCGAGCTTTGCCAGAAGAACCTTTATGGGTCTCTGAGTCACCGATCCCATTCGCTTCCTCCTGAATTTCCTCTCCCACTGGAAGTGTCAGATCACTTCAACGGAAATTCCCACAGTCCGAAGCACTCCCTGAAAATCTGCTGGATCTCCCCCAGGGTAGCCCTCGCCCTCACGGCATCCATGACAACTGGCATCAGGTTGGAACCTTCATGGCAGCATTCTCTCACTCTGTCGAGGGCTTCCTTCCAGCGGACCTTGTCCCTCTTTTCCCTCAGCTCCTTGAGCTTTGCTCTCTGGCGGCCTTCGGTCTCAGGATACCGGAATATTTCCATTGGCGGTTCCTTCTTGTCCGAGGGAAGGTAGTTCACCCCGACTATGGGTAGCTCCCCGGATTCGATGGCTCTCTGCTGTCTGTAAGCGAAATCAGCGATGAGGCTGTGGACCCACCCTGTCTCCACTGCTGTCACTATCCCGCCCAAGGATTTCACCTTTTCAAGGAACTCGAGGATCCTCCTCTCTAGTTCCGAGGTGAGATACTCCACATAGTAGGAGCCTCCCAGGGGATCTATCACCTTGGTGACGCCTGTCTCCACCTGTATTATTTGCTGGGTTCTCAGGGAGACCAGTGCGGATGTCTCGGTGGGGGCCGAATAAGCCTCGTCAAAGGAATCCACGTGGAGGGACTGGGCTCCTCCCAAGACAGCAGCCAGCCCCTGGATGGCAGCTCTAGCTATATTGTTGAGGGGTTCGATGGAGGGGAGGGTGATCCCCGCTGTCTGCACATGGAACCTCATGAGGTGGGATCTCGGATTTTTGGCCCCCAGTTTCTCGGACGTGACCCTGTACCAGACCCTTCTCGAGGCCCTGCATTTCGCTATTTCCTCGAAGAAGTCGTTGTGGAGGTCCCAAAAAAAGGAGAAACGAGGGAGGAATGAGTCGGGCTCCCTTCCTCTCTTCATAAGCTCTTCGGCCGTAGCCTGCGCATTGGCTATGGCTATGCCAACCTCCGTCACCGCATCTGTGCCCGCCTCTCTCAGGTTGTAGCCGTTGTAGCTCACAGGGTTCCATCTCGGAAGGATCCTCGTTGCATGCTCTATCACATCGCACTGGATCCTGAAGGAGTGCCGAGGAGGGAGAATTTCTGGGGCACTGCCAATTGTGGTCTCCATGAGAAAGTCGTTTTGGGTCGTCCCTGCCAGGGCATGGGGAGCGATGCCCCGCTCCTCTGCCATGACCATATACATGGATAGGAGGATGACGGTTGTGCTGGGAAGATGAGTTACTAGCGAGACGCTCACCTTGTCTATGGGAAGATCTTGGAAAAGGGCCTTCATGTCTTCCACCGAGTCAATGGCCACACCGCACTGCCCCACATTTCCCTCTGCCTGGGGAGAGTCCGAGTCATAACCCCTTATGGTGGGCATATCCAGCACTATGTTCAGGCCTGTTCCCCCTTTTTCCAGGAAGAACTTCATCCTCTTGTTACAGTCTTCCGGGGATCCGAACCCAGCGATCTGCCTTATGGTGAAGGGTCTCCCCCGGTACATGTTGGGGTAAACCCCTCTCGTGTAAGGGGGAAGCCCTGGGAAGCCCAGCTCCCTCAAATAGTCCATGTCCCGGACATTTTCAGGGGTGTAGATCAATCTGAGGGGTATTCCGGAAGCGGACTTGAGGAGTTGCTCGCTCTCAAGATCCTCGGGCCTAAGACACTCTCCCTGCCAAAGGGCCCTTGCCTTCTCTATCTCCTCGATGGCCTTCTCATTGAAAAGTCCTTCCTTTTTCATCTCTCTCCTCCATTCCACTTCCCCCTTGGAGACCTTTCCTGAACCAGGTCTCGGTCCTGAGGAGATGCTCCCTCATGAGCTCCCTTGCCTTTTGCGAATCCCTTTGGGAGACCGCTTCATAGATGCGTTTGTGTTCGTCCAGCAGGGCCATTTGTTCCTTTGGACCTCTGAATATCTTCTCATGGGATACCCTTGTCACCTGGGCCAGAAGATTGAAAATGGTATTGGCCACGTGGTAGTACACGGCGTTGTGGGCTGCCCTAGCCAGGATCATGTGGAACTCGGCATCGAGTTGATGGACTCGGTTACCCCGAGCGATCTCCTTTTCCATCTCATCCAGAATCTCTTCCATGAGGTTGAGGTCAGAGGGCTCCGCGCGCTGGGCTGCGAGGCTCGCTGCCCATGATTCCACCTCGGTTCTGAACTCAGCGAGTTCCACCATCCTCTCTTCGGAGCCTGTGATGAGTGCTTGCAGAGGATCCAGAAGACAGTGCTCCGCGGCATTGAGAACATAGGTCCCATCTCCTTGGACCGATTTGAGAAGGCCCATATGCTCCAATATCCCTATTGCCTCTCTGAGAGTAGGTCGGCTTACACCGAGTTGTTGTGCCATCTCCCTCTCAGGAGGAAGTTTGCTTCCTGGAGGCAACATTCCAAGGCCCATAAGGTCCTGGATCTGCCTCACTATCTCTTGGCTCACCCTCCTGGGACGAACTGGCCTGAACACCCCTCTCCCCTCGTTTGTTGAAATTGGAAAAATGGCCAGACCATTTTCACACCCCTTCCCGTCTCTGTCAATGCCCTTAACCCTTCTGCCAATGGTGAGCCAGGCTCCCGTGTGCGGCCAGAGGACAAGATGCCAGGGCTATCAAGCGAGAAAAAGCGTTTTCGGGGGAGTGCGATCTTCGGTTGAGGGAACGATGCCTGGGGGCAAGCCCAATCATGTCATGACCATCCATGGGTGGACAAACGACCCTTAGAGCCCGCCCCTCCATGGGGAGGCAATCCCGAACTAAGAGGGCTTGCGAGCGAAGCCCCTGCATGAAGCGAAGGCCGCCCCCCTGGAAGGGGCGCGGTCTCCGCGCCCGCGTTGCGAGGCCGTACTAATCCAACTGGGGCACTATTTTGGGACCTGAAAGACCGCTTTCCTCCTCTTGCAGTCACGTTCGGATTCTTTCGGGTCAATTTCTCGTGACGTAACGTATGGATCTGTCCAAAATGCTCTGTGCATGTTAGGATGGAAACCGAGTGAGGTGGGGGAGGTAAGGATG
Source organism: Thermodesulfobacteriota bacterium (assembly GCA_028275295.1). Classification (GTDB taxonomy): domain Bacteria; phylum Desulfobacterota; class Desulfocorpusculales; order Desulfocorpusculum; family Desulfocorpusculum; genus JAPWUY01. The sequence goes on from JAPWUY010000014.1 coordinate 9,204, forward strand.
GAGTGGGTCCTTTACGTTGTGGGGGGTCTGTGGATCGTGTGTGGGACGACAATAGTTTTGTACACCGAGACAGCCAGAAGGTGGTTGAGTGCCCTTTTCAGGCCCGTTCCCTTCAAGATCCTGGCATTTGTCCCCATGGCGGTGGGAATACTATTGATGATCGCTGCTCCCATGAGCCACACCTTTTGGCTCGTGGAGATTGTGGGAGCTTTGGGTGTGGTGAAAGGGCTCCTACTCCTTCTCCTCCCCAAGAGCCAGCATCAGCAATGGCTCTCTGCTTGGTGGTGGGAGAGGGCCTCGGATGTCACGTGGCGTTTTTCGGGTCTCGTTGGTGTGATACTCGGTGTGTTCCTGGTCCTCAGACTCTGACTAAGGACCGAGAAGAGGTGAGAGGGATGGAGACAAGGATAGGTGATCTCGTGCTCATTTACGTGGAGGGAAAGCCGGCTGCCTATGCTAGGGTGGAGGATATGGAGCCCGATATAAAGCCGGGATGGCTCAGGGTCAAGCTCCTTGTTCTCACTGTCCCGATCCAGTTGGTGACTTGGATTCTTCAACCAGAGCAGGTGGATGGGACACCCTTCACCATGGGGGGCACACCCATGAGGCTGGAAAGGGTGAGAGTGCCCCCACCAGAAGAAGGGGAGCCACCTGAGGAGATTCCCAAGGAACAGAGAGGAAAGGTCATTTCCCTCATGGAAAGAAGAAAGGAGAAGTAAGGCCCCTCTAACCCCACCTTCCGGAGATTTTGGTTTTCTCCTCTGGCCCTAGGATGGCTGCCCCCTTTTGGTTCTCGGCGTCCTGGAAGACGTGGAGGAACTGCCCTCCATGGGAGGTGGGGACATGGATCACTTTGACCACCGTGGAGTAATGGGCCAACCCCGGGAGAAGTTCTCCTAGTATGTTCTCGGAATTCAGGAAAAACTCCTCTCGGAATATGGTGCCAGGTTGGTCCGGATATATGGCGATGGGGAGTATTCTGGCCTCCACAAGGTCATTGAAGAAGTGGGTCCCATAGGAGACCTCCGGTGTAGCCCCTTTTTCCTCGAACGCTATCTCGGCCAGAAACAGGGTCTTGTTTATATCCTCGTAGCCAACCCTCACCCCGAGGTTTATGTCATTGCTCCCCCACCTTCCCGGGCCTAAAAGACCGTAACGTTTTGTGCCCAGAATCCTGTTCAGCCTGCTCACCACCCGACCTATCTCTATCTTCTCCTCATATGTCGAGAGCCTCCCATAGGCCTTGGGATCCACATAAACGATGTACTCGACATTGATCACAGCGCCATTGGACACGCCCCTGTCGTTCGTGAAGATAATCCTCTCTTCCGGGACATCAGCCGGGACCCTTATGCTCTGGTCATCGGGGCCTATTGCCAGGGTGCGACACTGGAGAAGGTAGAGTTTTCCGCCGTCCCATGCGAATTCTATGTCCACAGGGTGCTGGTAGGCCTCTTCCAGCCTGGAAAGAATCTTCCTCATCAATTTGACGAAGGGGGATCGGCTCAAGAACGCATCGAAGGTTATGCAACATTTGGATGGGTCCAAGTGGTGGCCGCGAAACATGGCTGGAGATATGTGTCCATCGTCTATCACCGACAAGGCCTGGTGGATTTCCGGGTGCTCCACCTGATTCATCAGGTCAGACAAGGCCAGGGTCTCCACTCGGTTCTCCTCCAGGTTGAGGACATCCACCATCTTCTGGGAATACTTGCGAATTTGGTCCGCTCCAACCTCAGGCCTCAGTAAAGGATGGCTCAGGGCCACCATCCTCGGGTAGTCCCCGGCCACTCTGTCCACTGCCCTGGTTCCCAGACCCAGCACCAGTCGGACCAGGCCTTCCTCCATCTTTATCTTGGGAGTCCACCTGTAGGTGTTCCTGGAATAAGCGACCCCGGCTGCGAAGGGAAAGAAATACTTCCCGAACCTCCTCCCCGCCACTTTCTGGACAAGGACGCTCATGCGCTCATCGAAGTCCAGGAGGCCATGGTCCATTCTGTAGAGGATGGGGGCAGGGCCGAAGGTGCTCATGTGCACCCTCTTGAGGCCCCAAATGAACTCCTTGAGGCGTTTCTCTGGGTCTCCCTGGTTGGCCAGGAAGACCGAATCGTACTTGCCGGAAAAGGCGTATCCGAAATTGTCCTCCAAAAGGCTCGATGAGCGAAGGATCAGTGGGTGTTCACCGACTTTCTCCAGAAATCCCTTGAACTGCTCCACGAGGTCGGGAGGAAAGGAGGCCTTCTCGAAGAGCCGGGCCATTGTCTTGTACTCCTCCTCTATTGTCTCCCGACTCTTGTATTTCTGAGTGCGGAACTCCTCCAGGCCATTGTAATCCAGGAAGTCCGAGAATATGCCGGAGTTGAAGTAGTAGGATTCAGGAATGGTCACGTACTGTTCCAGTTCGGGATCCCTCTTGGAGAGCCTGGGAAGAAGGATCTTGTAAGCCAAGAGCATCCCAGCTGCCTTCCCCCCTATCCTGCCGGATCTTCTCCGACTCCAGTAGGAGCGCTCGCACAGCTCGTTTATGTCCCTTATGGTGATATGGTGCTTGGCAATGCTTATGAACTTGAGCTGGTTGGAGATGAAGTGATTTATGAGGGCCACCCTGGTCCCTATGGCCTCGTTGGGGGGAATGTAAAGATCTCCCTCTGGTATCTCGCAGAACTCGTTCAGGGCCTTCTTTATCTGGATGGATGTGGCCCCATCCATATTCACCACCCTATTCAGATGCCTGA
>JAPWUY010000016.1 GCA_028275295.1 Thermodesulfobacteriota bacterium
TCGTGGCAGAGGGCTCTCCATCGGAGATTCAGGAATCCAAAGACCCCCTTGTGCAACAGTTCATAACAGGAAGCCCGGAAGGCCCAATACCTTTGAGGCAGTCGAGCAAGGACTACCTGGAAGATCTCCTGGACATGGAATGACGGGAGCCCTGGAAAAATCTTGGCAAAGAGAGGCCTCAAATGGAAGTTTTCAGATCCGAAATAAGGTCAGGAATCCTCATTCTAGTCTCGGCAGCGATTCTGGCCGTGGGGATATTCATGGTGAGCGATCTCAAAGACATGTGGCGGGAAAAGAGGGAGTTGGTGATCCTCTTCCAGTACGCGGATGGCATATCCAAGGGATCGCCCGTTTGGTACGCAGGTCTAGAGGTGGGTGAAGTGAAAAGGGTGGACATAGCCACCCACAGACCTGATCGAATAGCCGTCACGGTGAGTATAGATCCCAGGGCCAAGGTGAAGAGGGACTCCAGGGCATCCATCAGGAGTCTGGGAATGATGGGGGCCAAGTACGTGGAGATATCTCCAGGGAGCGAGGAGGCCCCAGAGCTCCCCCAGGGCGAGGTGCTCCACGGGGAGACACCGGTTTCCCTATCCGAGGTGATAGAGACAGGCCACAGGATAGCTGTGAGGCTTGAGGAGACCATCAGGGAAGTGCACGGCCTGATAGAGGAGATAAAGTCCCAAGGTGGAATAACACAGACCCTCAGGACCACCACTGCCCTTGTGGAGGAACTCAGGGATAGAAACAGGGACCTGGAGAGGATCTTCAAGAAGGTCGAGGGGCTCATCGCTTCCTCCCAGGGGTCTCTGGAGGGCCTTTCAAGATCTCTGGAGGGCGTGGCCAGAAGACTGGAGGCCACCTTGGGCCAAGGAGGGGCAGAATTGGTTGCCCTCCTTTCGGAAATGCGGCAGACAAACGAGTCTCTGAAAGAGGGGTGGAACGGGCTCAGGGACAAGCTCTCGGAGCTCCTCTCCAGTGCTCACGAAGGGACTCAGGAAGCCACCGCACTGGTGAGGGATGCCAGGAACTTCCTGGATGCCAACGATCAGAACATCCAAATATTGTTCGTGAATCTCATGGAGGCATCGAAGCACCTGGAGGCCCTGAGCGAGGACCTGAGGGCCCATCCCTGGAAAGTCATTTGGAAAGAGGATGGGGATATGACCCCTAGGGGGAAGGCCCAAGGCCCCGAGGAGTGGAGGAGCAAAGGCCGAGTGGGGAGGATCGGGAAGGAGTGAGGATGTCAAATTCTCGTATCCTGGTATTGCTCGCGTTTGTCGGCCTATGGGGATGCTCGAGCTCATCCCATATAGTCCATTTCAACAGAGGGGTGAACCTTCAGGACAGGGGCCACTTTCGGGAGGCAGCGGAGGAGTACAAACGGGCCATGGAGCTCAACCCGGAGGATCCTGCTCCTCGCTTCAATCTCGGAGTGCTTTACCAGGATGCGGGAATGCTGGACCTCGCCGAGGAGGTCTACAGGGAACTTTTGAGGATGAGGCCCGATTACGTGAAGGCCTGGATCAATTTGGCAGCCATCCAGGAGAAAAGGGGTGAAGTGGAAGAGGCGGAAAGAAGCCTCCGAGAGGCCATGAGGCGAGACAAGGACTCTCCTTTGGCTTCCTCCCATATGGGTTTCTTCCTCCTGAGATTGGGCAGGTGGGAAGAGGCCCAGGAGGCCTTCTCCATTTCCCTGAAGAGAGATCCCAACTGGGGCAACTCCCATTTCGGAATGGGCCTCATCGCGCAGAAGAGGGGAGAAAAGGAGAAAGCCCTGGATCACTTCAAGAGGGCAGCGAGCTCCAATCCCATGGATGCGGAGGCACATCTCAAGGTGGCTGAGCTTTCCCTGGATTTGGGGGACAAGGAAGAGGCAATGAGGCGGCTCAGGAGGGTTGCATCCTTGGATTCAACCAATGGGGCTAACTTCCTCAGATTGGCGAGGCTTCTCAAGGAAATGGGAAGATGGAGGGAGGCTCAGGAGGCCTACGAAAGGGCTTTTCACTTGGGTGCGGAAAGGGGTGAGTGTCTTGGGGAATTGAGGGAGGTGTACGAGAGATTGGCCGAGGAAAAGGCCAGGGCCCAAAGGCAACTTTCTGCTCCAAAAGATGAGGGCAAGCCCACTCCCTAGGAGGTCGAGCCATGGAAGTGTACCTAATGCAACATGCCGAGGCGCTTCCGGAGCAAGAGGATCCGGAGAGGAGCCTTTCCCCTAAGGGAGAGAAAGATGCGACCCAGGCTGGAAAGGCTCTGGCTAGACTTTCCATCAATTTCTCGAGGATCATCACCAGTCCCAAGAAGAGGGCCATTCAAACCGCGAAATGTGTTGCCAGGGAGGTCAATTTCCCCGAGGAGAGGATAGAGATCTTCCCAGGCCTGGAGCCACTGGCAAGTCCAGAGGAATTGGCATCCCAGCTGGCCCAAATGGACTTGGCCGGGCCAACTCTCCTAGTCGGGCATTTGCCATCCCTCGGGGATTTGGTCTCGTACCTCATGGCCAGCACTGGGAAACTCTCCTTCAGGATGGCTGGTATCGGGTGCATGGAGGTGCAGGAATGGAAAAGAGGAGGGGCCAACATGCTCTGGTATCTCGCCCCAGAACACTTGGCCCTCATCGCCAAGACCGAAACCGAATGATTTCCTGATGAGAGGCATCGGGGATGTGGCTCTCATCTGAGCCCATCCTCTCCCTTCACCTCCTCCTTCTTGAGACCTCCTATCCTCGCATGGGGTCTCCCGGAATCGGTGACTGCCAGAACAACTAGTATCTCGTCATCCCTGGGGGCGTCATGGACCCTTACGGTCATGGCGTCGAAGTGGGATCTCACGAATGCAGCGTTCTTGAAATGGAGGGGCACATCTATCTCGGTTCCGGGTCCACCCAACTTCTTGGCCGATGGGATTATGGCCTTCCCTCCCCCCACAGCCTCTCTGAAGGGAGATCCCAATTTCGGGTGAAGTATGGCTGCCGCATGCTCGAGCTCTCCCTGGGTTCCCACTATGGCCGCTTTGCCGTAGCTTTCCACCTTTTCAGGTGGCACCCCCAGGGCCTCGACAGCCCTTTTGCCCAAAAGCTCCCCCAGCCTCTCTCCCACCTCGATCAGCTCCGTCAGATCTTCCACGTACTTGCCAGCAAATGGGTTCCTTATCACGGCTATGGCAGCGGCCTTCTTGGTGGGAGGGACTACATCCTTTGCCCCCTCCCTATGGGTCTCCTCCACTATGGTGACTATCTTGCGAATCTCCATGTTCACCTCCATCTTCCTCCCATGATATCCCGAAGCTTTCAACCGAAGCTCGAGCCCACCCCAGGACTCCCTCCCCTAGGTCATGGGCCCGAGCCAGTGACCTTTCCTTCCAAAGGAGCCTAGCCTTCCAAGATCCCTTCCAGGCCAACTGACTCCGAGAGATGACCCACTCGGATCATCGCCCCTGAGATGACCCCTCTTTCCATGAGAAGCCTCGCCTTTTCCAAACCCTTCCTCAGGCCCAATGAGGCCACATGAGGGGGCAGCTCCCCTATCCTCACAGTCACTTCCAAGTCCCCTATGTCGGACTGCGGGTCGAGCTCGCAGGCCCTTTTCCTCTCAATCCCACCCCATTCCACCCAGGTGGAATTGGCGAGGGAGGTGGCGGCAGCATCCGCTAGGGCTCCCTTTTCCGCGATGGCAGTTGCGGACCAAGCGATCCCCCTTGTCAAGCTTCTTCCCCCGAGGCCGCTTGTGGCCACCCCCCAAGATGCCCTTCGGCCTGTGAGAATCAAGATCTTGTCCAGATCTCTTCGGTCCACCTTCGACCTCACACCCACTCTCACCCTTTCCTCAGGATCACCTATCCTGATCGCCAGATCGCCCCCATTGTCCACTATCACCTTGGTCATGCCCCTGGCCACGAGGAAGGTGGCCACAGCATCGGCTATGGCGCCTGCTACAGAGGCCATGGGCGTCAGGTCCTCGTCACCAACCAGGGCCACACTCTCGAGCATCTCCAGGGGGATGGCACTGAGACCTAATTTGTCCAATCGCCTCCAGGGCGCACTCAACCTCTCCCTCTGGGATGCGACCTCTTCCAGGAACTCGATGGCCTTGGATGCAGCGACTAGGGCCTCCCCAGGCTGCGGGACCCTCCCCACCCACGCCGAGATCACGAGCCTCATGGGACCACATTCCACCAGGACAGATCCCCCTGGAAGGGGAAGGATGGTCTCGTCGTACCTTCTCACGGGAGATCCCGACCTCTCGCTCCGTCCATTCACTGCAAGTTCGAAGTCCACCCCGATCCGCCTCATATGGCGATGGGTTCTCTCGCTTCATAGGGCTTCATCGCCTCAATGTGGCCGCCGATCCTCTCGTAGTCCTCGAGCCTCATGGTGTATTCTATGGGGCATATGATGGCAGGGGTTGGGGTCAAGGAAAACGCCCCCTCCTTCACCCTCTCCACATCCACCATGAAGTTTATACCCCCACCAGGCAGGACGAAGACAGGAGCTCCGCCCACGGTCAAATTAGCGATTCGAGCATGCACAGCCCTGGTGAGCTTTATGGGATGGCGCACCACCCCAGCCCTGGCGCTTCCTCCAGCTCCCCCCATGTACAGGGCCGATACCCTTGAAGGCTCGCAACTGGCAGCTATCTCCTCTACGGCCCTTCTCGCCTCCTCAGAGAGGGGGACCTCTTTGAGATGCCCTTTCTCTTCCACAACGAACATGGAGGCCCTCTCGCCCGTTGTCTCCGTGACCAGGATCCTCATGCCAGGCCAGGCTATCCTCATGTCGAGCTCCCCTATGACCTCCCTGGGATCGAGGATGGAGGTCCCTCCCCAGCCCTGGCCATGGTCACCGAAGTACCTGCCAGGGGTGGACTGCCGGAATTTCAGCCTCACGCCCGTTGGCTTGGCCCCCACGAACCTCCCAGCAGGATGTTCGCTCATGAGGCTTGTCAGGTGAGAATCCAGGACTATCACCTCATCCGCCACATCCCGGAAAATGGATGCGAAGAGGCCCATTGTGGCGCTTCCGCAACCAACCCTCATCCTTCGGGCCTCTAGCCCGTCCACAATGGGGGGAAGACCCACCTGGATCTCGAGCCTTGCTCCACCCCGAACCTTGAGCCTCACTGGCCTCCTATTGGCCAGATCGCATATGGTCCTCGCCACGACCAGACCGTCTGGCCCTGTGAGGAGGTTGACACCACCTATGGATAGCATCTTGGAGCCGTACTGCTCTGTTGTGACGTGGCCGACCTTCTTTCGGCCAACGAGCACATCTGCCCCCTCTTCCCCAATGGGCCTGTCCGTGTCTATTTTCACCATCAGGGAGCTATAGCTGAGGGGGGCCTCGGTCACCACTGTGACCACATCCACACCGTCTCTCTTCCAACTCACTATGTGAGGGGCTGGCCTGCAATCGGGATAAGTTGTGCCAGCCCCTATTGCTGTGATCACTGGCCTCCTGATCTCAGGGATGGGATCCGGCCCCACGACTTGAGCCACGTCCTCGAAACTGTGGAGGGGGACCGTTCTCCTGAGAACCCCACCCTCGTTTCGGTATCTCTGGCAAGCTCCCAGGTAGCCTTCCTTTATGGTGCATCCTATGGGGCAGGACTCGCACTTGAGGCCTCCATCGGGTGCGGTATCCGGAAGGGAGATGGCACCGTGGGGACAGACCCTCTTGCAAGCACCACAGAGGCTGCAACCATCCCCTATCCGGGCCTTCTTCTTGCTGACTCTCACCACTTGCAGCGGGCACGATATGACGCACTCGCCACAACCCGTGCACCTCTCGAGATCCACTCTCATCCGGAATCTCCTGGACTCGTGGGTTTCTGAGGGGGAGCTCCTTTCCCCTATGGGCCAAGATGCTCACCCCTTCTTGACCAGTTTGGCCTGACGCGTTGCGGGCGGAGTGTTCCTGCTTTTCTCCACGACCACTTCCCCGTCTATCAGGACCATGGAAATTCCCGGTATATCGCCAGCTGATATGGCAGAGAGGGCATCTCTACCCACAGAACCCAATGGGGCATCCATTATCACGAGATCGGCCTCTTTTCCTGGCTCGATGGTACCTCTGGGAAGCCCGTATACCCTGGCTGTGTTCCCCGTTGCCATGCAAATGGCCTCTTCGGGCCTCACTGGCGCGAGGGCTGCCAGGAGGGTTATGACCCTCAGTATTCCCAAGGGCAGGACCCCTGTCCCGGAGGGGGCATCGTTTCCTATTATGACCCTCGCCTTTGCCCCAGCCTCTGCAATGAGCTTCGCGGCCTCTACCGCCACCTTCACGTTCCCGCAGTGAACTATCTCCAATGTGTAAGAGGTCTCCCTTATGAGTTTCTCCACGTCAGCCATGGGCATGGCTGTTGTGCCGCCATTTATGTGGCAGACCACATCGGGATCCGTTGCCATCACCTGGGCAGCGCCCACAGTGGAGCTCCCTGGTATGGAGGTCCCTCCCGTATGCATCATGACCTTCATCCCGTGTTTCTTGGCCCACTTGACCATGGGAGCTGCCTCTTCCGGTGACTTCACGGATCCAAGCCCTATCTCCCCCACTATCTTGACCCCTTCCCTCGCGGCCTCCTGGAAATCCTCCTCCTTGAGACCCTTCTCCAAGATGAGGGCGCCTCCTAGGACCTTGGCTCCGCCTGGCCTGAAGGAGGCGAAGGATTTGGCTGCGAGGATGGCCAGTGCTTTCACTCCCGATGCATCCTTGGGCCTGCCCGGAAGGTGAACCTCTCCAGCAGAGATCACGCTCGTGACCCCACCGTGCACCCCACTTTCCAAGAACCCGATCTGGTTCTGCCTCGGGGTGAAGTCACCCAACACTGGATGGCAATGGGAGTCCACAAGACCAGGGATCACTGTGGTCCCCTGGCAGTCTATGACCTTCTCCGCATCCCTCTCCCCCAAATCCCTCAAGAGCCCCACCTGCGCTATCTTTCCGTCTTCCACCAAGATGGCATCCGCGATCAAAAGGGGCTCTTCTATCCTCCCGCTCACCAGAGTCCCTATGTTCTTGAGAAGCACTCTGCTCATCGAGGGCCACCTCCTTTCCCCATTTTCGGCCAACCGGCCCTGATGGAAGCCTCGCAGACCCTTTCCAGGGTGGCGGGAAGAGCATAGATCCTCTCCCCCAGTGCATCGGCTATGGCATTCAAGATGGCCGGGGCTGTGGGGATGAGGGCTGGCTCGCCCACACCCTTGGCCCCAAAAGGACCCGTTGGCTCGGAACTCTCCACTATTATTGGGATCACCTCTGGCATGTCCGCTGCCGTGGGAATGTGGTAGTCCTTGAAGGACCTGGTGGATCCTGGGAGAAACTCCTCCATGAGGGCGAACCCCACTCCCATGGCAACCCCTCCCCTTATCTGACCCACCACACCTTTTGGATTTATGGCCTTTCCCACATCGTGCGCAGCGACTATTCTTCTCACCTCCACCTGGCCTGTGAGCAGATCCACCTCGACCTGGGCCATTTGACACGCGAAGGAGTAAGTGGCGTAGGGGATCCCCTGGCCAGTGGATGGATCCAGGGGCGTTGTCTCGGGATCGAAGTGCCCCTCGAATTCCAGGGAAACTCCCCTCTCCTTGGCCAGGGCCGCGAGCTCAGCGAGGGAGACCCGCCTTTCTGGTTTCTCCTTGGAGACGACATTCCCACCCCTCAAGACGAGTTCCCCTCGAGGCAATCCCATGAGCCTCGATGCCTCTTCGAGGAGCGTCTCGGAGAGTTTCCTGCAGGCCCTCACGAGGGCATTCCCCGATATATAGGTCTGTCTACTGGCTGATGAGGCACCCGCATCTGGCGTGAGGCCTGTATCGGCGATCACCACCTCCATCTCCTCGGGCGAGATGCCCAGAGTCTCCGAGGCCATCTGGACAAGGACTGTCGTGGAGCCCTGCCCCATGTCCGCGGCACCTATGTACAGGACTACCCTGCCCCTTTCATCGAGCTGGACCTTGACCGTCGAAGGGTTTCTGACACCAGTGTTGCCTATCCCGTACCACATGGCCCCTAGCCCCACACCCCTAGCGGTGTATGGTCGCCTGGGGCCCTTTTTCCATTCCTCCATGGCCTCCCTGTAGTGGGGCTCTACGGCATCCAGGGCCTCAAGAAGTCCCACACTCTCTCCCAGCACCTGACCTGTTGCGGTCACTGATTCGGGCCTCATGGCATTGATGCGCCTTATCTCGAGGGGGTCGATGCCGAGGCTTTCGGCCAAAATATCCATCTGGGACTCGTGAGCGAAGGCCACCTGCGGTACTCCAAAGCCCCGCATGGCTCCTGCTATGGGGTTATTGGTGTAAACAGCGAGGCTCTCGACGCGCACGTTCTCTATCTCATAGGGCCCAGTTGCATGAACGGCTGCCCTGGTTGCCACAGCTACTCCGTAAGAGGAGTATGCTCCAGTGTCACAGATTATCTTGGCCTCCAGAGCCAGAAGCCTCCCGTCTCGGCGAGCGGCGGTCCTCATCCAGATCTTCATTGCATGGCGCTTTGGGGTCGCCAAGAAGACCTCTTCCCTGCTGAGGGTCAGCTTGACTGGTCTTCGGAGATGATAGAGAGCGAGCCCGATGAAACCCTGGACAGTGAGATCCAACTTGGATCCGAACCCGCCGCCTGTTGCCGCCTGGATCACCCTCACCCTCTCCTTCTCCACCCCGAGAAGCTCCGCCACTTCCCTTTGATCGTAGTGGGGGTTCTGGGTAGAGGCCACAATGACCAGGGTCCCATCTTTGTCCACATAGCCCCAACCCGCATCGGGCTCCAAGCACGCATGCTCCAAAAAGGGGGTGGAATAGGTTCTCTCCACCACGAGATGGGCTCGAGAGAGGGCATCCTCCACATCTCCCTTGACCACGACTCTCCTGTGGAGAAGATTCCCTTTCTCGTGGATGGGAACCGCCCCTGGATCCAGGGCCTCATCCGGGGTGAAGATGGCAGGGAGATCCTCGTACACCACCTCCACTTCTTCCACGCCCCTAATGGCGCTTTCCTCGTCTCTAGCAGCCACGAGAGCCACTGGCTCCCCCACGAACCTCACCTTGTCATGGGCCAGGAGGGGCTGGTCCTTGGTTATGAGGCCAATGAGATTTCTCCCTGGTATGTCCTTGGCTGTGAATATGGCCTCTACCCCATCATTCTTCATGGCCCTCTCGGTATTTATGGAGAGGATCCTCGCGTGGGGCCTCGGGCTCCTCAGGAGCTTGAGGATGAGAGGGCCTTCCAACGGGACATCGCCTCCGAAGAGGGCTTTCCCCCTCGCCCTCGTTTGAGCTCCGATCCTGGGTATTGACCTGCCTATCCACTCCATCTCACGAGCCATCCTCGAGGAGGGGTAGGAGGGTTCTCACGAGAAGACCACATGCCGCCTTCTCCTTGTAGTGGGTCGAGGGTCTGGGGCCCGATACCGAGACCATCTCTTGAGCCATGAGCCATCCCGCTTCCCACAGATCCCCCTCCTGGGGACGCTTTCCCAAAAGGGCCCTTTCCGCTGACTCCATCCTCCTGGGGACAGGGGTCCCGGCCCCCAAGGCCAGGTACAATTCCCCTATCCTCCCATCTTCCTTTCTGGCCAGAGCTGCCAGCGAAAGCCTCGCTATGGCAAGTTCCCTCCTCCTCCCGATCTTCGAAAACTCGCCCCACATGTGGGAGGCATCCTCCAGGACGAACTCCGTTATGAGCTCACCAGGGGCAAGGAGAGCCTTGTAAGGACCTCCTAGGAGGGCCTCCAGGGCCACTTCCCTTGAGCCATTGCTGCTCCTCAAAACGACCCTGGCCCTGTGGACCAAGAGGGCTGGAATGGTGTCAGCTGCTGGGGAACAGTGGGCCACATTCCCTCCAATTGTGCCCACATTTCTTATCTGCAGGCTCCCAACTTGGGATGAGGCCTTTACCAGAACCGGGGCGCATTCTCTGAGAAGTCCCGATCTCTCCACCTCAGAGAAGGTCAAGCCCGCTCCAACCCTTATCTTTCCCGATCTCTTTTCCAAGACCTTGAGCTCTTCCAACCTGCTTATATCCACAAGGTGACACTCCCCCAATCTCCCTTCCCTGAGATCGACGAGGAGGTCCGTCCCGCCAGCTATGGGCAAGGCCCTCGGGGTCAGTCGAGCGAGCATCTCCAGGGCTTCATCGAGGCTACGGGGCCTCGAGTACCCCCTTACCACCTCCCCTCCTCCTTTCCAGCCATTCTCCTCGCAGCGTCTTGAACAGCATCCACTATTTGATGGTATCCCGTACACCTGCACAGATTTCCCGCAAGAGCCCGCACTATCTCCTCTCTCGTGGGAACCCCCCTCGAGATGATGAGGGCGTATGCGCTGAGGAGCATCCCAGGGGTGCAGTACCCGCACTGGATGGCATCGTGCTCCAGAAAGGCCTCCTGGAGAGGATGGAGGCCCACTGGGCTCTCCAGACCCTCCACTGTGAGGACCTCGCACCCGTGGAGCTGGGCAGCCAACATCAAGCAAGAATTGACGGCCTTTTTGTCCACGACTATGGTACAAGCCCCACATTCTCCAATGCCGCAGCCCTCTTTTACTCCCCTGAGCCCGAGCCTCTCCCTCAAAAGATGGAGGGCTGTCTCACCCGGAAGGACATGGGCCTCCACTTCCCTTCCATTGAGACGAAAGGATATCCGGATCTTCTCCTCGGGGTTCATCTCCATAGTTTCCTGAGAGCCTCCAGATCCAGCGATCTCATGACAACTATGCCCTTGGCCTTCATCTCATCGAGGGCCTTCTGGGTCGTCTCCTTCGCCACCCCACGGCAAAGCTCCTCTATCACCACTACCTTGTAGCCACATGCTATAGCATCCATCGCCGTGGCCTTGACGCAGTAGTCCGTTGCTATGCCATAGATCACGAGCCACTCTATACCCCTCGCCTTGAGGATCCTGTCGAGCTCGGTCTTGGCCCCCCCATCATCTTGGAAGCCCGAGTAGCTATCGAAATCTTTGTCCTGACCCTTCTTGACTATGGCCAGGAATATGTTGTTGTCCACGAGCACCCTAGCCCCTTCTGTCCCCTGCACACAGTGGGGTGGCCAGAGAACCTGCTTCCTCCCCCCTATGTCAACGGTCTCGAAGGCCTTTTTCCCTGGATGGTTGGTGTAGAAGGAGACGTGATCCGAAGGGTGCCAGTCCTGGGTCGCGTACATGGTGAAGCCAGCCTTGGAAAGAAGGCTTGTCGCTTTTCGCACCATGTCCACGTAAGTTTTGTCTGTGCCTGGAACCGCAAGGGAGCCCTTTTTCCACTCGGTGAAATCCCCCTGCACGTCGACCACGATCACAGCGGCCTTTGCGAAAGCCCCTTCCCTCGGGCTCTCCTTTCTGCTCTGCCCCCTGGCTCCCGAGAATCCCGCAAGCACCACAAGGACCATGGTCAAACCCAATATGATGAGCTCCTTGTTCATGGCCGCCTCCTTTCCCTCGATCCTATGCCCTCTGATATCTCATCGCGAATCCATCGTCCAAGGGCGATGGCTTTGCTTCTATGGATGAGTGCCACCTGCTGATTATCACCTTCTTGTCCGTGTAGAAGTCTATGGCCTCGTTGGCCCTTCCTCTGATATCACCGAACATGGATATCTTCCTTCCCCCAACGGGGAAATAGGCTATGGGGGCCGGAGTCCCTATGTTGATACCCACTT
>JAPWUY010000017.1 GCA_028275295.1 Thermodesulfobacteriota bacterium
TGAGCCAGAGGCAGTGGGAGGCCAAGGTCTTCGAGAGTCCTTATGAGATAGTCTTTCGGGCAGTGATCTCCTTGTTGGAACAGAAAGGGCATAGGATCACTCAGGCGGATTTCCAGACAGGAGTGATTGATACTGAACCCACAGAGGGCAAATTCAAGAGAATGAAGGTCTCGGCTGAGGTGAGACCTCTGGGCAAGAATCTCACGGAAGTGAGAGCCAGGATAGACCTGGAAGAAAAAGGGCTTCTTGGGGGAGGCTACAAGCACGAGCAGCCCAAGCTCGCAATGTATGACGAGCTCTTCACCGAGATAGAACTACAGGTCTACAGGGAACACTTCCTTAAGATAGAGAGGAGATCCAGACCAACCCCATAGGCCCCATCGTTGGAAGGTGGAAGCTATGTTCATGATGTGGGGGAGTGAGTTCCATGCCCAGGACGGGGGCTGATTTTCCCCTTCACTTTAGCCCTGAGTCGGCCTCGGAATGAGAAAAGGGATCAGGGATTCAGGGGGCGAGGCCTTCCAAAGGGGTCAGCCCCCATGCATCCTTTGGGATAGCCGTGTGGTCTCCCGTTCTATGATGTTCAGGATTCCTCCTATGGTCCCGAGCTCCTCTGGATCGATCCCCTTTTTCCTGAAAGAAAGAGGTAACCCAGGCGCCACAGGAAAAAGGGGAGCATCATGGCGACCCCCATCAAGACCGCTGGGATTATGCCTTCCCGTGGAAGGAGGAGGAATCCGAGGGCCAGGGAGATCCAGAAGATGCCGTGGAGGGTGAACTGGGGCCTTCTTCTCACTGGTTCAGGGAGATGGGATAAAGATCTTGCTGCGTGGAAGCAGGCAAGAAAAATGAAGAAGAGAATACCAACCACTGCCCCTGGGACAAGCCAGCCAATCCAACCATCTTGGGGAAGGGGCACCTTCCCTCCTCCCGCCGAGAACTTTCCGGCCATGGCAATTGCCCCCAATGAGAGGAGAGCCCGCCTCCGGCTGGGTGTGGCCCACCTGAGGAGCGGGCCTGTCAATCTCATCCACAGGGAGATGACGGCCTGATTCTCGTGAAACTGGATCCATCTCGTTGCTCGAGCTTCCATCTCTCGTAGCTCCATTTGGCGCCCAGAACTTTTGCCGCTTTCTCCAGGCTTTCGACCCCAAGGAGCTTTTCCTCTCCACGGAGCCTCCGCAATGCTTCTTCCTTCTCAGGCCCATAGAACCAAACGAGGACAGGCTTCTGTGATTTTTCCGCAAGCTCCCTTATGACCTCCAGAGAGTCGAGCTCGGAGCCCCAATGTGCTGGCAGGGCCAGCGCTACACACACAACCGCATCCACCTGGGGATCCTCCAGAGCTGCTTTGAGAGTGGACCTATAGGTCCTGACCATCCCGTGCTTCATCACCCCTGGCCATATGTCCATTGGATTACCGACTGGCATCCAGGGAGGGGAGACCTCCTTCAGGGCTCGGATGGCGCCCTGTCCCAGATTTGCCGGTTCGAGGCCTTCCAAGGCCATGGCATCGAGAAGGATGATCCCTCCCCCTCCCGTGAAGGTAACCATTGCTACCCTGGGTCCCCTCATGGCCGGCAGTTTCACGAAGCTTAGGACGATGTCTCTCACATCGTCGCTTCTCCGAACCCTCACGAGCCCTGCCCTTTTCAGTGCGCCATCGATAAGCTTGTCATCACCGGAGATGGACCCAGTATGGGAAAGGGCAGCCTTCATGCCATGAGGGGTTCTACCGGTCTTGAGGATCACCACGGGCTTCTTGAGACTTGCCCTGAATGCCTTCTCCATGAATTCCCTTCCTTGGGGGATGCCCTCAGCGTGGATGGCTATCACCTTCACCCGTTCGTCCACGGCAAGCCAATCGATGGCATCCGCAAGCCCCAGATCGCACCCATTGCCCAAATCCACTCCGAGGCCCATGCCTCCCATGAGATGACCAGCATCCACAACGAATATCCCTGACTGGCATATGACCCCCACGGGAGACTCCTTCCTTTCCAAGGGCATGAAGGAGGTGGTGAACCCGGAAAATGAGTTCACGACCCCCAGGGTATTGGGGCCCAAGACCCTCGCTCCCCTCTCTCGGGATATCTCCAAGATGGCCTCCTGGAGGCTTCTCCCCATGGGATCTGCATCCCCGAATCCCTGATTCGTCACCACAATGGCCCGGATCCCCTTGTCGAGGCACTGGGAGATCACACCAGGGACCGTCTCTCTGGGCGAGGAGATCACAGCCAGGTCCACCTCTCCTTCCAGCTCCGAGACCTTCGGCACCGCTCGGAAGCCCTGTATCTCCCTGGCATGGGGGTGGACGAGTTGGACCTTTCCCCCATAACCCCACCTGAGAAGGTTCCCTAAGGGGCTGAGGGCACGGGCCTCTCTGGGCACCCCCACGAAGGCAACGGACCTTGGCTCGAGGAAGAGCTCTTTGAAATCCGCTGTGTTCCCCATCTGCAGATCCTCCCCTCTGGGCACAAAGATTCCCCAAGCTTTGGGGACATGGAATCTTAAACCGGAAGACCAGGACTTTTCCAGTGGAAGGGGGCAGAAGGCAAGGTGGTTGGGGGAGGCTCTCCCTCGGTTGTTCTCAATGAGAGGAGCCCGCCAGGGTTGACTCAAAGGGTTCTTGCAGGCCAACATAGAGGCTGGCCGAGACAAGTTTCATTGATGGAGGAGGGAGCTTGATACCCAGGTACACGAGAGAGGAGATGGGCCGTATTTGGACCCCAGAGGTCCGGTTCAAGACCTGGTTGGCGATTGAGATAGCCATATGCGAGGCCTGGGCAGAGCTGGGCAGAATTCCCAAGGATGCCCTGGATGTCATAAGGAAGAGGGCCTCCTTCTCAGTTGAGAGGATAGAGGAGATCGAGAAGGTCACCAAGCACGATGTCATAGCCTTCGTCACCTGTGTGGCTGAATCCATAGGGCCCGAAGGTAGGTATCTCCATCTGGGGGTGACCTCTTCGGACATACTGGATACCTCCATGGCCATTTCCCTGAGGGATGCGTCTGACATCATAATCCGTGGTCTGGAGCAACTCATAGATCTCTTGAGATCCTTGGCATTGAAGCACAAAGACACCGTCATGATAGGCCGCACCCACGGGGTCCACGCGGAGCCAATAACCTTGGGGCTCAAGTTCCTGATCTGGCACCAGGAGATGTCGAGAAATTTGGAGAGGATGAGGAGGGCCAGGGAGACCATTCGCCACGGGAAGATATCCGGCGCAGTGGGGACTTATGCTCATGTGGATCCGAGGGTTGAGATCTATGTCTGTGAGAAGCTGGGGCTCATTCCGGCCTCTGTCTCGAGCCAGATCATCCAGAGGGACAGGTATGCCGAGTATTTCTGTACCTTGGCAATAGTCGCCTCCAGCTTGGAGAAGATAGCTCTGGAGGTGAGGCATCTCCAGCGCACAGAGGTCCATGAGGTGGAGGAGGGTTTTGCCGCAGGGCAGAAGGGGTCTTCGGCCATGCCCCACAAGAAGAATCCCATAACAGCTGAGAACATATGCGGGCTTGCCAGGGTGGTGAGGGCTAATGCCCAAGCGGCCCTGGAGAACGTGGCCCTCTGGCACGAAAGGGACATAAGCCATTCCTCCGTCGAGAGGATAATCGGGCCTGATAGCACAATTCTCGTGGACACCATGATCCACAGGACAACCAAGCTCCTGGAGAATCTGGTGGTTTTTCCTGATAAAATGATGGAGAACCTGAAGCTCACGCGGGGGCTCGTGTTCTCCGAAGGGGTCATGCTCCTCCTTGTGGAGAAGGGACTGAGGAGGGAGGCTGCATACGAGCTCGTGCAGAGAAATGCCATGAGGGTCTGGAGAGAGGGGGGTGAGTTTCTTGAGGCCCTGATGGGGGATGGGGAGATCATGTCCATTGTCACAGAGGAGGAGCTTCGGGGCTGTTTCCAACTGGAGAGATCCCTGAGACATGTGGATTACATATTCGAGAGGGTCCTGGGCCAAGAGGCTTGAAAGGGTAAGAGGGGAGAGAGTTGAGGCCAGAGGGTTTTCGCGATGAGTGTGGAATAGTGGGCATTTGGGGCCATCCTGAAGCTGCAAATCTGGCCTATCTCGCCCTGTACGCTCTCCAGCACAGGGGGCAAGAGAGCGCTGGGGTTGTGAGCAGCGATGGCACGAGTCTCTGGGTCCACAAGGGGATGGGGCTCGTCTCCGATGTGTTCGACGAATCGGTGATCTCCCGCCTCAGGGGCTCCAGCGCCATAGGACATGTGAGATATTCCACATCCGGTGCGAGTCATCTCAGAAATGCCCAGCCATTTGTCGTGGGCCACAAGGGTGGTGGGCTCGCCATAGCCCACAATGGAAACCTCGTAAATGCCCACATCATCAGGGCGGAGCTGGAGGCGAGGGGGGCCATCTTCCAGTCTACGATGGACACGGAAGTGATAATTCATCTGGCCGCTTCCTCTCCGAGGGCGACCCTCAGGGAGAGGCTCGTGGACGCATTGTCCCAGCTCAGGGGATCGTACAGCCTGGTCCTCCTCACGGAGTCCCAGATGCTGGCGGCTCGGGATCCCTTCGGATTCAGACCCCTTGTCCTGGGCAGGAAACAGGAGGCCTTTGTCATAGCCTCGGAAAGCTGCGCCCTGGATCTCATAGAGGCCGATCTCGTGAGGGAGGTGGAGCCAGGGGAGATATTGGAGATCGACTCCAGAGGCTTGAGGGGATTCAAGGCATTTCGATCCGAATGTCACCATTGCGTCTTCGAGCTCATCTATTTTTCCAGGCCAGATAGCGTGGTCTTCTCGAGAAACGTTTACGAGGTGAGAAAGGAAATGGGAGCCCGTCTCGCAGAGGAGCATCCAGTCGAGGCTGACATGGTTGTTCCCGTTCCCGACTCGGGTGTTCCTGCGGCCATAGGCTATTCTCAAAGGTCTGGGATCCCCTTCGAGTTGGGTCTCGTGAGGAACCATTACGTGGGGAGGACCTTCATAGAGCCCAGGGAACAGATAAGGCATTTCGGAGTGAAGATAAAACTCAACCCAGTGAGGGAATTTCTCAGGGGGAAGAGGGTCATCTTGGTGGACGACTCCATTGTGAGGGGCACAACGAGCAGGAAGATCGTGACCATGGTCCGTCAGGCTGGGGCCAAGGAGGTTCACGTGAGGATCAGCTCCCCTCCCACAATCGGCCCCTGTTATTACGGGATAGATACCCCCACCAAGGAGGAACTCATAGCAGCCATGAGGCCGGTGAGGGAGGTGGCGGATTTCATAGGCGCTGATTCCCTGGGGTACCTCAGTGTGGAGGGACTGAGGGAGGCAGTTGGGGAAAAGGCAGGGGAGTTCTGCATGGCCTGTTTCACCGATGAATACCCCGTCGAGATACCCCTCGAGAGGCCAGCTCATCAACTGACCCTCTTCCAGGAGACTTGAGGAAAGGGGACCATTGGCCACGCACTCTGTGGGTGGAGGAGCCATGAGGGACGAACTTTGGGAGAGGCTGAGGAGGATACTCGTAGAGAAATCCTATGAGAGGAGGAGGGTCATCCTCACCTCCGGCCGCGAAAGCGACTTCTACGTCGACGGCAAACAGACGAGCTTACATCCAGAAGGGGCCTATCTCATAGGTGTCCTGATTCTCAGGCAACTCAATTCCCGGGAGCCTAGGGTCCAGGCAGTGGGAGGCATGACCCTGGGAGCGGATCCCATCGTGAGCGCAGTGGCTGTGGTGAGTCATCTGGAAGGGACCCCACTTCCAGCTTTCATCATAAGGAAGGAGCCCAAAGGCCACGGAACTGGCCAATGGATAGAGGGGAAAAAGAACTTGCCTCCCAGGGCCTCGGTGGCGATCCTGGAGGATGTGGTCACAACAGGTGGCACTACCCTCAAGGCCGTGGAGAGGGCGGAGCAGGAAGGACTGAGGGTGGTGAGGATCGTGGCCCTCGTGGACAGGGAGGAAGGTGGGGCTGAGGCCATAGCCAGGGCTGGCTTCCAGCTTGAGGCCATCTTCCGAAGATCGGACCTGGAAACGCGATGAATTGGGGAAGATCCATGGTCAGGCTTTGGGGCTGGTTGATCTCTGGGCTCTTCATCTTGCTTTCCACCTGTGGGTCCTGGGCCCAAGGAAGGAGACACGAGGTCCATCTGGAAGGGACGCCTTACGAGCTCCACGTGTACAGGATAGAGGGCAGAGAAACTCGCTCTCCCACCATGCTCATAGTGGGAGGAATTCAGGGGGACGAGCCAGGAGGGTTTCTGGCAGCCGACCGCTATGTGGACCTGACCCTAAAGAGGGGGACCTTGGTGATAGTGCCAAGGGCCAACTTCTACTCCATCATCAAGAATCAGAGGGGTCCCCACGGGGACATGAACCGTAGGTTCAAGGAGGTGGCATCCCGATCGCCCATGGATCTCGTAGTGGAGATCCTCAAGGGCCTCATGGCTGAGGCGGACATATTTCTGAACCTCCACGATGGCTCTGGGTTCTTCTCCCCCAGGTGGGAGAGTCCCCAGAGAAACCCCATGAGGTTCGGGCAGTCCATCATAGCAGATGCCTCTGTCTTCTTTCACGAGCCCACAGGTAGGACGATCTTTCTCGAGGCCATGGCCAATAGAGTAGTCGATAAGGTCAATCCCCAGATCCACGATGAGCGCCACCACTTCCATTTCAACAACCACAGGACCATGGACAAGGACACTCCCCATAAGGAACAGAGGGGATCGGCCACGTTTTACGCCCTCACCCATCTGGGCATCCCAGCATTCGGGATCGAGACTTCCAAGGACATCGCGGATCCTCGGACGAGGGTCCAGTATCAGACAATGGTGATAAATGCCTTCATGGAGGAGATGGGAATAGTCGCGGACCATCCTCCCCTGGCCCTGGATCCTCCCCAATTGCACTACGTCATCATCTCCGTCAATGGCGATATCCCCTTTGCAGTGCCCGACGGGGGGTCCCTCTCGGTGAGGAAGGGAGATGTAGTCGAGGTGAGGGGAGTTGTGGCCAATTATCAGAGGGGAATAACGGCAGATATTGTGGGCCTGGGGACGGAAAACGACCTCAACAAGCCCTTCAGGATATTGAGGAACACCAGGGTCCTGGTGAGAAAGGAAAGTCAGGTTTTCGGCCAGGTGAGCGTGCATGTGGGAAAGGCAATGGATGGGAGAGCCACAGAGACCTCCACCCAGCTGCCGGAGGTGAAGTATTTCGTGGTGGATGTGGAGGGCGAGCAGAAGGTCGTGGAAAATGGCGGGGTTCTCAAGGTCGTGAGGGGTGACGGGATAAGGATATTGGATGTGATATGCGCTGGCGGAGAGTCCTGGGAGGTGCAGGTGAACTTCATAGGGTTCATAAATCCCGATGAGCAGAGCCCTGGCGAGGACAGGGGAGTGGTCATAGACACGGCCAGAGATCTGGAGAAGAGGTACGCCCTGGATGGCAGAGGAACCATTTACAGGGTTGTGGCTTTGAGAGGCGAGAACATGCTGGGGGAGATGATAGTGGAGATCCAGGAGCCCAGATTGGAGTATGTCCTTGTGGAGAATTCGGGTGGATCTCTTCTGGCCTATCCTCCTGGAGGGAGGCTCCTCCTAGGGCAAGCGAAGGAGATAAAGGTGGCTGGTATCGTGACCAATGTGCCCAGAAATAGCGGTGTGGAGATCGAGACAAGGGGAAGAGGCCTCTTGCGGGAGACATCCTCGGGAGGGTGGACCGTGAAGTCCCAAGGCCCATGGCCCCAGAAGGGAGAGATAATCGTCCTGCGAAAGGGCATCCCCATGGGGAAGATATTCCTAGAGGCCCCCTGAAGATCCCATGCTAGTCCTAGGAATAGAGACTTCATGCGACGAGACCTCCTGTGCCCTCCTCCAGGGCGACGGGAGGATATTGTCCAATGTGGTCTCCTCGCAGGTGGAAGTCCACAGGCCCTTTGGAGGAGTTGTGCCCGAGATAGCCTCCCGAAAGCACATGGAGTGGATAATCCCGGTGCTCAAGGAAGCCTTGCAAAGGGCTGGATGCACTTTGGAGGACGTGGAAGGAGTGGCGGTAACTCAAGGGCCTGGACTCGTAGGATCCTTGCTAATCGGAATAGGGGTGGCCAGGGCTATAGCTTACGCCAAGGGACTCCCCATAGTGGGAGTGAACCATCTCGCAGGCCACATAGCCTCTGTTTATCTCGACGATCCTTCCTTCAAGCCACCTTTTGTGGCCCTCGTGGCCTCGGGGGGGCACACGGCCCTCTACCACGTGGTGGAGGAGGACAGAATAAGCCTTCTGGGTCAGACTAGGGACGATGCAGCTGGGGAGGCCTTCGACAAGGTGGCCAAGCTTCTGGGACTGGACTACCCGGGTGGTCCAGCAATAGAGAGGGCCTCCAGGGGAGGGGACCCCTCAGCTGTGAGATTCCCAAGGGGGCTCGGGAGGAAGGAAGGCCTTGAATTCAGCTTCTCGGGTCTGAAGACAGCTGTGGTGACTTACCTCAAGAAGGGGGCCCTGTTGCCCTTGGAGCCCCAGAGGCTCTCGAATGTGGCCGCGAGCTTCCAGGAGGCAGTGGTGGATGTCCTCGTGGAGAAGACCCTGAAGGCAGCGAGGAAGTGCAAGGTAAAGAAGATAGCTGTAACAGGTGGTGTCGCATGCAATGGGCGACTCAGGCAAAAGCTGGGCCTCAGGGCCGAGGAGGAGGGGTTTGAGGTCCGATTCCCCACTCCCAGCCTCTGTACAGACAATGCTGCCATGATAGCCAGGGCAGGCCTCAAGGCCCTGGAAAAGGGAGAGGGGAAATCCCCCGGGCCCATGGAAGCGAGATCCAGATGGCAGCTCGGCACTTAGCCTCCAAGAAAGATAGCCCCCTTCCGCCTTTGGGATTCGGCTTCACTTGGATGCCGGGTATGGTAGAGGATGAGGGGGGGGTCAGGGGTTTAAGGGCCTAGGCCAAGGGCTCTGGGGGATAAGGCTCGTCAGAATGGCTCAGCCATCCATTTGGAGACCCAAAAAGAGGTTCGGTCAGCATATCCTTCGCTCGAGAGGTATCCTGGAGCGAATTCTGGCGGAGACAGGCTTGAATGAACGGGATACGGTCATAGAGATAGGGGCCGGCCTGGGGGATCTCACATCTTACTTGGCCTCCAAGGCCAAGAGGGTCATAGCTTTGGAGCTGGACGAGGGGCTCTTGGACCATTTGAGGGAAAGATTCAGCACCGAGCCCAAAGTCCAAATCCTCAACGAAGATGCCCTCAGATGGCCCCTTCCCCAGGCCATAGAGGCCTTGGAGAGGCCGAGGAAGGTTGTGGGCAATCTCCCTTACAATGTGGCGACGAGAATCCTCTTGCGCTTCGCCCGTTTTTTCCAGGAGCTCGACCTCATGGGATTCATGTTCCAGAAGGAGGTAGCGGAGAGGATCGTGGCCTGTCCAGGGACCTCCTCTTATGGGGCCCTGACCGTTCTTCTTGCGCTCAGATGGAAATCCAGGATCGCCTTCAAGCTCCCTCCAGGGGCCTTCTTCCCGAGGCCCAAGGTGGAGTCGGCATTCGTTGTCCTAGAGCCAAAGGAAAACCAGCAAATGGAGATAGGAGACGAGGACCTGTTTCGGGAGATAGTGCAGGGGGCCTTCGCCAGAAGGAGAAAGACCCTGGCGAACTCCCTCAAGACCCTTCCCTGGGCCACAGAGGAGAAATTGGAAGAGCTCTTCTCGAGAAGCGGGATAGACCCCCGAAGAAGGGCTGAAAGCCTCTCCCTCGAAGAGTTCGCGCGACTGAGCTGTGAGGCATCGAATCTTCGCCCCCTATGACGGAGATAGATCCTCCCATCGGGAGCTACGACCCTCGCCATCCTCGGCGTTTGCATCTTGTGATCCCCTCTCTCCCGTGTTAAAAAATGAAGATCTTCTCCCCTCGAGCTGAAGAGTGGAGAGGGGAAATGGGATTCGGGCCAAGGCCGTGGTAGTTGGGCCAAATGGTTCGGGTGAGGGGACATTGGGAGTATCTTGGGGTCTCGATACAGAGGGAGCGGGGAGTTCCGTCTCCGATGAGTGATCGGGGTGAGGGTTGAGATCCTTCTCCTTCGTTTTTCCATGGAGCTCTGGAGGGCATTATGGAAATGAGGAAGTTTCTCTTCACCTCTGAGTCCGTCACAGAGGGACATCCGGACAAGATAGCCGACCAGATATCCGATGCCATCCTGGATGCCATAATGGAGCAGGATCCCAAATGCAGGGTGGCCTGCGAGACATTGGTTACGACGGGCCTGGCGATCATAGCCGGGGAGATCACGACTAGCTGTTATGTGGACATGCCAGGGATCGTGAGACAGACCATAAAGGAGATTGGCTACAACAATTCCTCCATGGGATTCGATTGGGAGACCTGCGCTGTCCTCACCTCCATAGATCAGCAATCTCCGGACATAGCCATGGGGGTCAATGGCCAAGAGGAGCAAGGGGCGGGAGATCAGGGCATAATGTTCGGCTATGCCTGCCGGGAGACAGAGGAATTGATGCCCCTTCCCATAACCTTGGCCCACAGGATCACCATGAGGTTAGCGGAGGTGAGAAAGAAGGGCATCCTGGACTTCTTGAGGCCTGATGGGAAATCCCAGGTCACGGTGGAATACGAGGGCAAAAGACCCGTGAGGGTGGATTGCGTTGTGGTGGCGGCCCAGCACAGACCAGAGGTGGACATGGGGACCCTGAGAGAGGCCATAATAGAGGAGGTGATACGAAAAGCCATTCCTCCTGAGTTCCTCGACGAGAAGACTCGCTATTACATAAACACCACGGGTCGCTTCGTCATAGGGGGACCCATGGCCGACTGTGGTCTCACGGGCAGAAAGATAGTGGTTGACACCTATGGAGGGAGAGGAAGCCACGGGGGCGGATGCTTTTCAGGAAAAGATCCCTCGAAGGTGGACAGGAGCGGCTCCTACATGGCTCGCTATGTAGCCAAGAACATAGTGGCAGCCGGGCTCGCTGATGAATGCGAGGTGCAAGTGGCATACACCATAGGAAGGGCAGAGCCTGTCTCCGTGATGGTCAATACCTTCGGGACCGGGAAGATACCCTCCGAGAGGATAGTCCAGCTGGTCATGGATCTCTTCAGCTTCAAGCCGAGGGACATGATAAGGCATCTCGATCTTTTGAGGCCAATTTACAAGAAGACGGCCTGCTACGGTCACTTTGGCAGGAACGATCCCGATTTCACCTGGGAGAAGACGGACATGGCCCAGGAACTGAGAAAAATGGCGGGTCTTTGATGGATGACAGGACAAAAAGAGTGCGGCTCGAGTGGTGGAGGAGCGCGCGGAGGAAGGTGAGGGAATGAGAGTTGAGTGCGATATAAAGGACCCATCCTTAGCTTCCCTGGGAGCCCTGAGGATAGAGTGGGCGGAGAAGGAGATGCCTGTTTTGAGGAAGATCAGGGAAAGGTTCGAGAAGAGCCGGCCCCTGGAAGGCGTGAGAATCGGGGCTTGTCTCCATGTCACGACCGAGACTGCGGCCTTGGTGAAAACCCTCAAGGCAGCAGGGGCACAGGTTGCCCTTTGCGCATCCAATCCTCTGAGTACCCAGGACGATGTGGCAGCGGCCCTGGTGGAGCTGGAAGGG
>JAPWUY010000018.1 GCA_028275295.1 Thermodesulfobacteriota bacterium
AAGCTATTTCATTCCCACCGGATGGTTGCCGATGACGCGGTGGCCAACCGGGGACATGCCTGGGTGGAGCGATGGTGCCATCGCGGGCGTGCAGAGCCCGCCCCTCCGGGGGGACGCGGTCTCCGCGCCCACGTGGCAAGGCCATACGCAAGCCGAGGCATAACATAATCATCGGGGGCAAACGAACGTTTGGTGGCCTATTGGGGCGATCCCCCGGTGGAAGGAAAGCCTCGTTTGCGGGCGTGCGGAGCCCGCCCCTCCGAGGGGTGTGCCATCCAGGGCAAGATGGCCTTGCGGGGAGAACCCCGGCATAACGCGGAGGTCGGTGTTCTCGGAGGGACGCACTCCGTGCGTCCGCGTGGCGAGGTCATACGCAAGCCGAGGCATAACATAATCATCGGGGGCAAACGAACGTTTGGTGGCCTAATGGGGTGATCCCCCGGTGGAAGGAAAGCCTCGTTTGCGGGCGTGCGGAGCCCGCCCCTCCGAGGGGTGTGCCATCCAGGGCAAGATGGCCTTGCGGGGCAAACCCTGGCATAACGCCGAGGTCGGTGTTCTCGGAGGGACGCGCCCTGCGCGTCCGCAAGGATCGGGCCCAAGCGTAACCGATACATGGCTTCTCGGACATCGAGTCCCTTGCCCCGGCAACTGGTGCCAACATTTTTCTCGACCCGGAGGCGGGGCTTGAGATATATTTAGTCAGGGTAGGTGGCCTCTGAACAGACCGATTGTCGGAGGTGGAGTCATGAGGGCTAAGCTGGTATTCGGGGCAATTCTAGGGATTCTCTTTGTAGGATGCGTTGGGGTGAGTTCTGGACAGGGATTTGAGCAGGAAGACAGGGAGCGATTGATCAGGCTGGAGGCAACGCTTCAGGTTTTCATGCAACAAACTGACAAGCGGTTTGCCGAACTGAGAGAGGACATGAACAAGCGATTTGAGGAGATGCGAGCTGATGTGAACAAACGTTTCGAGGAGATGCGAGCTGACGTGAACAAGCGTTTCGAGGAGATGCGAGAGGATACTAATAAGCGATTCGAACAGGTTGACAAGAGATTCGAGCAGATCGACAAGCGCATTGACCAGCTCATCACCTTCTTGTGGATCCTGGCGGGGATATTCACGGCCTTGGTGGTCGCAGTGATAGCATTCGCGTATTGGGACAGAAGGACCATCATTCGCAGGGCCAAGGAAGAGGCCTTGAAGGAGATGGAGGAAGCGGGGAGGTGGAAGACGATTTTGGAGGCATTGAGACAAGTCGCCATCAAGGATTCCAATGTGGCGGAGGCATTGAAGAGGTTCAATTTGTTGTAAGGGTTGCCACAAAAGGAGGTCCAGGCCGTTCGCGTTTCCAACGGGTTTGGTTCGCACATACGGGTAGACGAAGGGCGGTTTTCTCGGAGGGGCGCGGTCTCCGCGCCCGCGTGGTAAGGCCGCACGAATGCCGTGCCCTTTCATTTCCAACACACGCGTTAACGATGGCCTCGTGGCCGAGAGGAGAGATGCCCCGGTCAAGCCCGAGCCTTCCCTGCGGGCGTGCAGAGCCCGCCCCTCCGCCGGATTGGTCATCCGAGCTGGGATGGCCTTGCGGGGGAAACCCGGGGATAACGCCGGGGGCGGTTTTCTCGGAGGGACGCACTCCGTGCGTCCGCGTGGCGAGGCCATACGCAAGCCGAGGCATAACATAACCATCGGGGGCAAACGAACGTTTGGTGGCCTAATGGGGTGATCCCCGGGTGGAAGCGAAGCCTGCTAGACGGGCGTGCGGAGCCCGCCCCTCCGGGGGGAGGCCAGTCGCAATGCGCATCGCCTAGCGGGGAAAGCGCAAAGACAACGCGGAAGGCGATTTTCTCGGAGGGACGCACTCCGTGCGTCCGCAAATACGGGCCGGACGCAAGCGAAGCTATTTCATTCCCACCGGATGGTTGCCGATGACGCGGTGGCCAACCGGGGACATGCCTGGGTGGAGCGATGGTGCCATCGCGGGCGTGCAGAGCCCGCCCCTCCGGGGGGACGCGGTCTCCGCGTCCGCGAATACGGGCCGGACGCAAGCCAAGGCATGTCATGATTGCCGGGGGTAAACGAAGAACCGAGGGCGCACGGGAGACATGCCCGGGTCAAGCCAATTCCGTTCCTCCGGGCGTGCAGAGCCCGCCCCTCCGCGAAACCGGGACCCTCACAATGAGAGCCAGCGGCTTCAAAGCGAGATGCATCGGTAAAGCGCGATGCTGACATTGCGGGCGTGCAGAGCTCGCCCCTCCCCAACCCCGACCTCCCGCAAGAAGGACCTGGGTTCACAAGGTAGGGACGCCTCGGTAGGGCGCCACGTAGACATTATGGGCCTCTTGGGCCCACCCCCGTGGGGATCTTTTTTCACTCCAGTGCGAGGAGGCGCGAGAACCTCGGATCAAGTTCCTCGAGGGGAACCCTCTCGTATTCCTCCTTGAACTCGCTCCAGAGAAGCGATAGGGTCTGCTGAAGGATGCCCTCTCTTTCCTCTTCCTCCACGTGCCCCATGAAGAAGCCCACAAACTTCTCCTCCCATCCCGTCATCTTGTAAGGGGGCTTCTTCTCCCCTTCCCTCAGTCTCCCAAAGAAACTCCTCGCTTCGGCAAGGGCGAGCTTCGAGATCTCGAGTTCCCTCCCCAGGACCCATTTGGCCCACAGATTGAACAGAAGGGGCTGAAAGGCCGCTTCAGGATGAGCGAGAAGACCAGGATCCAGCGCATACCTCCTCACGAGAATGTCCAGAAGAGAATCCAAGGCCATGAGGCGACTCAGGATCCTGGAAGTCTCTTCCACCTCCGAAAGACGGATGAAGTCCCTGAAGGCCTCGACCTCTCTCTCCCCAGCGTAATAACGAGGCCTTCTTTTGAGCAACCCTTCCAGGCAAGAGCCCCACGGCTCCCCCCAGAATGTCAGACCGAGCCCCATCTTCCTGAACCAGCTATCCTTGATCCACCTCCTGGCCCTCCTCTGAACCTCAAGGGCTGCCCCGAAGCCCACCCTGAAGATGGAAACAAGCGCCCGGTCCGAAATGAGCCTCTGAGCCTTCTCTATGTCCCCCTTTGTCAGCCTCTCCAGACCCAAGTTCAAGTAAGAAGCCGCTCTCACCCAGGCCTTCTTCATCACCTCCAGCTCCATTATGGGCATCCCATCTGCGGACAGGATCTCGTTTGCGAGGGCAGCAAATTCCAGTCGCACCCTGTCGATAAAGAGCGGATCATCGAAACGATTCAAGGCCTGAGCCAGAAGACCGCCTTGAATCCCTTGGTCCAACGGGATCATGGGGACGAGATCCCTCTCCTCATCGTCTATCTCCAGGGCAGGTGGCACCTCTTCCACTCCCTCTATCACGGCCTCCGGCTCCAGGGGCGCGTACACCCTCAGGGCTTCCTCGAAGGGAAGGAATCCCTGCTCGGCTATCCTCACATTCCTGAGCCTGTAAAGCTCCTCCTCTGCCTCGGAAGGAAGATATTCAGCCAGGCCCACAAGGATCCTCAAATAACCCCCGTAGTCCAATCTCGCGATATCCGCCATGAGCTCCTGAATCCATTTTTCCTCGTTGGGATCCTTCACCCGGAGGTAATACACTCCATCGAGGGAGAAAAATCCATCTGGGACCTCATCCGTGTCGTGGTCCCGAACAAACACCTCGATGAGCCTTCCCAAGTAAAAACGAGCGAAGAGATCCCCTTCTTCCAGGATCCATTTCGCAAGCCTCTCTGGGTCCGCCATATGGAGCCTCTTGAGCCACTCACCCGCAGAGGAGATCTCCACCCTGTCCTTCCTCCACACCTCCAAGTCGAGAAGATGCTGCCACTGGTCGCAAGATGCGAGCTCGAGAAGGGGAAGGCTATCATCCTCGCCAATCTTCTTCACGATCCAATAAAAATCCGTTGGGGCCAACTCCATGACCACTTCCCGAGCATTGGGAAGCTCCAGGATGCCATTGAGAAGCTGAGTGCCAGAAAGCTCCAGAACGGCCTTTCTGAGGGCAGGCCCCTCAGGCCAAGGAGCTAGAGGAGATTTGGAACGTTCCTGAAGATCGGTCATGTCTTGCATGAAAAGTTCACCTCTCGGGCCAAAGGGAAGTTGCCAACGGGATAGACTCCTCGAGGGAGCTGCCATCTTTTATTTTAGCCCAAAGCCATCAGGAAATCTGGTCCAGGAGAGAAAGGTCCCTCACTTCTTGCGCGAGGAGCTCCAGACAGGCCTCCACTACCTGGGGATCGTAGAGGGTGCCCTTTCCCTTTTTCAACTCTTCCATGGCTCTTTCCAAGCCCAGAGCTGGCCTATAAGGTCTGTGAGAGGATATGGCCTCCACCACATCCGCTACGGCCAGAATCCTCGCCTCCAAGAGAATCTCATCCCCTTTCAGTCCACGGGGGTAACCGGATCCATCCATTCTCTCGTGGTGTTGGCGCACCATCTCCGCAATGGGCCAAGGAAATTGAATGGGCTTCAGGATCTCGTATCCCACATCGGGATGGGTCTTTATGAGGCTGAACTCGGTGGCCGTGAGGGTCGAGGGCTTGCTGAGAATCTCTGCCGGAACCGATATCTTGCCAAGGTCATGGATAGTCCCCGCCACATAGACTCCCTCGATTGTGCCAGGTGGGAGCCCTAGCTTTTTCGCCAAAAGCCTAGCTATAAGTGCAACCCTTTTCTGATGGCCAGCCGTGTACGGATCCTTGACCTCCACAGTGAGGGAAATTGCCCTCACTATTCCATCCATGGCCTGCCTGAGCTGGCTGAGGGTGAGCTGGAGCTCCTGGGTGCGTTCATCGACTTTCCTCTCCAACTCCTTCATGTGGATTCTGTGAAGGGTCTCAAGTTCTCTTCTCCTGAGGGCATTTGCGACCTGGATTATCACCTCGTTCAACTTGAACGGCTTGAGGATATAGCCGTAAGCTCCCCTTTCCAGGGCCAATTGGGCAACTTTGGGATCATCGGCACCGCTCACGAAGACCACCGCCATCTCAGGAAAACTCGGCATGACCTCTTCAACGAGCTCGAGCCCGCTTTCCCCTGGCATTCGGACATCGCATAGGAGAAGATCGAAGCTTTCCCTAGCGAGCTTCTCCTTCGCTTCCACGGCATTGGCTGCGGCCGAGCACTCGTAGCCCTGCTCCGTGAGGAGCTTGGAGAGGATCTTCCTTATGGGAGCCTCGTCGTCCACGATCAATATTCTGGGCCTCCTGGGGCCTCGAGGCTCGGCAAACTCGGGTGAGACTTGGAGGACTTCCGGGAGGAAGGATGAAGGGGGCTGGGACATGGCCTCGTTGACCTTTCCCAGGAGTTCTTTTCTGGAAAAAACTCGGTAGATTTGGGGAAGGCCCGTTTTTGGGCCCCCTTTCACCTTCTCGGGCTTCTCCCCAGGGGTCCCCGAGATGAGAATTCCCCTCAGCTCCGGCCTTAGGGATCTCATCCTCTGCCAAATTTCCTCGCCGGGAATACCGGAAACAAGCTCCTCCACTATGAGGAGATGGAGTTCGGGAAGCCTTCTCGCGATCTGCATGGCTTCCATGGGATCCTCAGCCTTGAATACATGAAAGCCCGATCCCTCGAGGATCGCCCCTGCCATATCCAACAGTTTTCTCTCATCCGATACTATCAAAACGGTCGCTCCGGAATGTTCTTTCCAGGCGGGCTCCTTTTGGCCCTCTTCTCTCGATATCTCGCCCTGAGAGGGAAGGTAAATCTTGAAGGTCGTGCCCATGCCCGGTTCGCTATAAGCCCAGATGTAGCCATTGCTCTGTTTCACTATGCCGTGGACCACCGAGAGCCCAAGCCCGGATCCTCCTTTTGTTGTGAAGAAAGGCTCGAAGATCCTGGATTGGGTCTCATGATCCATTCCCTTCCCAGTGTCCGTGATCGAGACCATGGCATACCATCCCGGGATGACCTCCGCCCCGTGTACCCAGCCGTGGTCCTTGTCCAGAAAAACATTTCGAGTCTCTATGAAGAGCCTCCCCCCATCTGGCATCGCCTCCTTGGCGTTCATGACAAGATTGAGGATCACGGCCTCCATCTGGCCGGGGTCCGCTTTGACGGCATGGAGCCTGGGCTCCAAGGAGACCACAAGGTCCACCTTTTCTCCCAAGAAGGAGGAAATGGCATCCTTGAGTTCCATGATGAGGCCGTTGAGATCCAAGGACTGGGGAACCAGCAACTGGCCACCCGCGAAGGCCAAAAGCCTCTCGACCAGAAGATGAGCCCTCTGGCCAGCCTTCCTTATCTCCAGGAGATCTCTCCTCGACTTTTCATCTCCCCGGAGCTCCCTCAGGGCCATTTCGGAGCGCTCCATTATCACCCTCAGGTCCCCCGCGAGAAACCTGACCACACTTCCCACTAGCTCTTCCATGGCCTCCATTCTGTGGGTCTGTCTGCTCCCCCTTCTTGCCGCGGCCGAGGGCTCCTCTTCCTCGAAAAGCACGAGCAAAATGATGACCTTCCCCTCCAAGTCCTTTATGGGCCTGAGCTCTACGCGGAGGGAGAGAGTTTTTCCATCCCCTCTGGGATACCTCCTGTGGGAGACCTTTGGGGTAGCTGTCCTCGAGACTTCCAGGAAGTCCTCGGCAATGCCCGATTCCTTCACCCCCTCAAGCTCGAGAAAATTTTTCCCTTTCAGGGGAGATGGGAGCCCCAAGAGGGCCGCGAGTTCGGGGCTCCCATCCAGCATCGTGCCCATTCTATCGAGGCAGAGGAAAAAAGAGGGGATCATCTGCCCTTCCACACTGGCTCCCTTTTCTGGAGGAAGGCGGATATTCCCTCCGCCATGTCCTCGAGCTGAGTATTGTGCGTGAGCTGCGAAGCCAGGTAATCGAGGGCCTTCTCGAGGGGGAGGTCCCAAGCAGAATAGAAGGATCTCTTCCCGAGGGCCAGCACCGCTGGGCTCAGACTCGCAATTTTTCTGGCCATCTCGTAAGCCTCTTTTTGGAGCTCTCCTTTGGGGACGCATCTGGTGATGAGTCCGAGCTTCTCGGCTTCATCGGCTGAGATCCTCTCCCCTGTCATGCAGAGTTCCAATGCCTTCTTGGGACCCACATGCCTCATGAGGAGGGCTGTCACCATGTAGGGCCAAAGTCCCCTCTTCACCTCGGGAAGCCCGAATTGGGCGTCTTCGGAGGCGATGGCCAGATCGCACGCCAGACATAGTCCGAGGCCCCCTGCCATGCAGTATCCCTCTACCATTGCCAGAATTGGTCTGGCTGTCCTCTGCATTCGGAGAAGAAGCCTCGCGAAGCTCGCTCGGGCATCGTGTTTCTCGAGGAATGAAGCATCCCTCATCTCCAGTCCCGAACCGAGATCCGCCCCTGTGCAGAAGGCCTTTCCACCAGCGCCCCTCAAGATGATGGCTCCCACATCCGGGGACCTCTCCGCCTGGGCCAGCAGCTCCTCTATCCTGGCTATGGCCGATGGGGTCAAGGTGTTGTGGACCTCTGGCCTGTTTATGGAGATCTCTGCGACCCTATCCTGCATGCTATAGAGGACCTCTTCCTTGGCGCCCATCTCCTCCCTCCCTTCTCAGCCTCTCCTGGAGATCCCCAGGATCTCTCTCGCCTCTTGGGGTGTAGCTACCTCTCTTCCCGTCTCCCTCACCATCTTTGCCAGGGCTTCCACGAGCTCACCGTTGCTCTTGGTCTTTCGGCCATCGGGGAGATAGAACGTGTCCTCTAGACCGGTCCTCACATTTCCTCCCAACTCGAGGGCCTTTCTCTGAAGTTCCCAGACCTCTCTCCTTCCTATTGCTATGACCTGCCAGTGGGTGCCTGGTTCCATTTCCTCGAGGATGAGGGGAAGCCAGCTCGGCTTGGCTGGCATCCCGCTTGCAACCCCCATGACGAGGGAGAGATGAGCTTTCCCCTGGAACATCCCGTTTTTCTTGAACAAGAAAACGCTCCTCACGATCCCAGTGTCGAAGCATTCGAACTCGGGTATCACCCCGCACCTATTCATGACTTCCAGAAAGCGGCTTATCTTCTCCACGGGATTGTCGAAGAGAATTGGGGGCCATGCCCAGGAGCCATCCTCCCTCAACTTGAGATAGTTCAGGGATCCAGCGTTGCAGGCTGCCATCTCGGGCCTGAACCTCTCGAGACAGGCTAGAGGTCCTGATATGTCCTGGCCGACGACTCCAGTGCTCATGTTTATGATTATCTCTGGCACCCTCTCCCTTATGGCGCCTATTATGGAACCGACTGTCTCCAGGTCCCATGTGGGGAGATGGCCCTTTCCGGGCTCCTGGTTGCGAAAATGGCAGTGCACAATGGATGCTCCAGCATTGTAAGCCTCGAGGGCATGGGTGGCCATCTCATCCGGGGTGACAGGCACACCGTGGACCTTTGGATCTGTGAGAACCCCTGTCAAGGCACAAGTGATGATCGCTTTGTCTCCTGAACTCATTTTCCTGCCTCCTTATTGCCGGGGCGGCCAGTCTTCTCCTCTCATGTGGGTGATACGCCATGACTCTTGGCCCTCGGAGGAAGCCTCTCCATCTTGCCCCTTGTTATCCTCAGGGCTTCCACGATCTTGGCCCTTGTAGCCCTGGGATCTATGATCTCGTCCACCATCTGCGCGCTCCATGAGCGGGCCACATCGAACACATCCACCCTCTCCCTCGACCTCTTCAAGTAGAGTTCGTGGGCATCCTCTTCCATCCCCTTTATCTGGGGGAGCCTTGTGTAGTCCAGGGTCGAGGCCTCGACCGCGAATCGCGCAATGGGCCATGCAAATACAAGGTCAGTCCCCATGGTCTTGACACAGCCCATGAGGAGACTTCCAGCATCGCCATAGGCCTCTCTCAGGACGACCGTGATCTTCGGGACCCTCGCAGTGGAGTAAAGATCCAGAACCTTGCCCACATGTCTCAGAAGCCCTTTCGCCTCCTCCCCTTCTCCAGGGACAATGGGGGGTGTGTCCACGAGGTTTACAAGGGGTATGCCATAAGCATCGAGCACCTGGAGGAACCTGTAATACTTGTCACAGACATTTATCTCCAGAAGACTAGCCCCGGCTGCCGGATTGCACGCCACAATGCCCACAACCTCGCCATCCATCCGGCAAAAGCAGGTCACGAGCTGGGAAGCGTATCTGTCCTTGATTTCCAGGAATTCGCCTCCATCAGCTAGAACCCTCACCACTTGGCGCACATCGTAGGGCTCGTTGTAATCCTCTGGCACGATATCGAGAAGCTCGGGCACTTCCCTTTCGGGAGAATCTTCCGTCTCTTTGCGGGGCGGGCTTTCCCTGAAATTTGAGGGCAAATAGCCGAGAAGCTTCCTGCACAGGGCAATCGCCTCCTTGTCATCCCCTCCCACGAGGTCGCAGGTTCCGGTGAGCTCCATGTGATAATCAGCCCCGCCAATGCTCTCGTCTATCTGCTCTGAAGTGGCTGCTGCGGTCTGTCTCGGGCCTCCAAGCCAAAGATACCCAGAGACCCTGCTCATGATGAGAAAGTCGCAGAGAACTGGAAGATACGCACCCCCTGCAATGCACGGGCCCATGAGGACCGTTATCTGAGGTATGACTCCCGAGTAGAGGGATTGGAGCCTGAACTGCCAGTCTATCCCAGCCATGGGGACATCCCTGTATCCCAATCTTCCCCCAGAGGAATCGAGCAGGTTGACCATGGGGATGCCCCAGGAGGCTGCCATCTCCAAAGAGCGGCAGAACTTGAACACCGTCTGTGTGCCCACGGATCCCGCAAGCACCGTGAAATCGCTGGCATGGACCATAACTGGTCTTCCCCCTACGTGGGCTGTCCCCACAATTGCCCCGTCGCAAGGGGCATCGACCGCCTTTCCATCCACCCTCACGCTGGTTGTGTTGACGCAGGAGCCAAGCTCCCTGAAGCTCCCTGGATCCACCAGTTCCTCGATGCGCTCCCTGGCCGTGAGCTTCCCCCGGCTGTGCTGCCTGTCTATCTCCGCCTGACCTCCGCCCATGAGATTCCTTTGATGGATCTCTCTCAGTCTCGCCAGGGCCCTTTCCATCACCTCTCCCATGTTTGGATCCTCCTGAAAAGATACCTCGATTGACATCGCCCCCCAAAATTTTTCCCTAGCCTCGTCACCGCCCCCCACCCCGCTAGGCGATCGCCACCCCGCTCGCCACCCCCGCGGAGGGGCGGGCTCCGCACGCCCGGAAGGAAGGCATTGCGCCCTACCGGGGCGTTTCCCCTTTTTGAACCCCTGGTTCTTCTCGTGGCCGACCTGGGCCGCGGAGGGGCGGGCTCCGCACGCCAGCGATGACGGCATAACGCCAACCGAAATGTCCCCTTTATTCGGCCACTCGCCTGTCGCCAACTCGCCCATAATCACGACGTGCGTCGGCTTGCGTCCAGCCTTACCACGCGGACGCGCAGAGCGCGTCCCTCCGAGAAAATCGCCCTTCGCGTCATCCCCGGGCCTTTCCCCGCGAGGCCATGCGTCTTGGGCTCGCCCTCGCCTCGGAGGGGCGGGCTCCGCACGCCCGAGGGGAACGCTCGCGCTTGACCGGGGCATTTGTCCTCTTGGCCACAAGGCCTTCATTTGCCCACGATAATCATGTTATGCCTCGGCCTCCGTCCAGCCTTACCACGCGGACGCGGAGACCGCGTCCCTCCGAGAAAATCGCCCTTCGCGTCATCCCCGGGTTTTCCCCGCAAGGCCATCCGACCCTGGCTGGCCCACCCCTCGGAGGGGCGGGCTCCGCACGCCCGCGGGGATGGCTCGCGCTTGACCGGGGCATATGCCCTCTAGGCCACCAGGCGTTCGTTTGGCCCCGATTATCATGTTGTGCCTCGGCCTCCGTCCGGCCTTGCATCTCGGACGCGCAGAGCGCGTCCCTCCGAGAAAATCGCCCTTCGCGTTATCCCCGGGTTTCCCCCGCAAGGCCGTCTGACCCTGGCTGGCCACCCCTCGGAGGGGCGGGCTCCGCACGCCCGTGATGTCCACATAACGCCCACCCCAACGTTGCGTCCTCCCGGCCACCGGCTCATCGTACAAGCACCGGTGGCAACGCAATGCCTTGCCATTCGTCCGGCCCGTATTTGGGGACGCGGGGACCGCGTCCCTCCGAGAAAATCGCCCTCCCCATCCCCTTTATCTCTTGCCTTCTTCTCCATCCCGGACTTCCCACGCGATCCCCCGGGAAATGGCCCAAACCTTCCACCGGGGTTGAAAACGTCGGTCAAGCTGGTTTCACCCATCTGCGTTTTTCTGGAAGCGTCTCCTTCTTGGAACGCGCAGCCTTGAGGGCATTGATGATCCTGGGCCTCGTCTCCCTTGGATCTATGACCTCATGGACCGTGTACCAGGAGGTGA
>JAPWUY010000019.1 GCA_028275295.1 Thermodesulfobacteriota bacterium
ACTCACAAAGCCGAGGGACTACAAGCCTGCTGCCCTGAGACTTCTCCAGCAATTGGGGGCTGTGCAGCTCACCCAAGAGGGAAAACTCTTTCTCCTGGAAGAGAGGCTCCACGAGAGCCTCCGCATTCCTTATGGGATAAGGGACAACTCCTGAAAGAAGCCCTCGAGGAAGGCCTCGTATGGGAAATCTCCCGGAGATGGGCCCATCAGGTCCCCAGTTCATCCCTGGGCCTCTTCTCTAGGGGAAGATGGCTTCGGGCCCAGCTGAGAGCGAAGACCGTGGCAGGCCCCCTTGGGAGGCCAGTTCCTCTAGAAAGCGATTTCTTCCCGACTCCACGGTAGTCCCTCTTCAAGGAAAAAGGTCTTCCTCCCCCAGGTCCTTGAGAAATGGAAAACGTGCATCCTTTTCCGAGAGGATGGGATCAGAGACAGGCCACTCTATCCCCAGATCAGGATCATCCCACCTTATTCCCCTCTCGTGGGCCGGGGAGTAATAATCCGTGCACTTGTAGCAGACTATTGCCTCTTCACTTGTCACGCAAAAGCCATGGGCGAATCCTACTGGTATGTAGATTTGGGTTGCTCTCTCTCCCCTGAGCCTCATCCCGAACCACTTACCGAATGTGGGGGAGCTCCTCCTCACATCCACGACCACATCGAAGATCTCCCCCTTCGCGACCCAGACGAGCTTTCCCTGGGCCCTCCCCACCTGATAGTGGAGTCCCCTGAGGACACGTTCTCTCGAATAGGAGAGATTGTCCTGGACGAAGGAGGCCCCCATTCCGCAAGCGGTGTACCGCTCGACCCTGTATGTCTCGACGAAAAACCCCCTCTCATCTCGGAAGAGGTCGGGCTCCACAATCAATATCTCAGGAAAAAGCTCGCACCTTTCTATTTTCATGGCCAGGAAGACTCCACGGGAATTGGTGCTGACTCGAGGACTCCTCCCAAAGGAGATCTGCCGGGAATTCTACGAATCCCCGACACTCGCCCCACTGTCCTTGGTCTCAGCAAAGAGAGCCGACCTCAGCTTTTCCCCTCGCCGCTCCCATCCCTGGTCATCTGAGCTCACGCCTCCCCAGCGAGCTTGAGAAACTCCTTCACTGCCTCCACCACTTGTTCCTGATCACTGTCGGTCATTTCAGGATAGAGAGGCAGAGAGATCACTTGGGATGCGAGCTTCTCCGAGACCGGGAAGTCCCCTTTTCCATAACCCAGGTGTCTATAAGCCCTTTGGAGATGGAGGGGCAGAGGATAGTGGATGCCAAAGCCTATCTTCTGGCGGGAGAGGTGTTCCGCCATCTTGTCTCTCTGTTCGGTCCTTATCACATAGAGGTGGTATACGGACAAAGCATAGGGGGCTTCATTTGGCAAAATCAAGGGCTCGAGGCCTGAAAGCAATTCGTTGTACCTCTTTGCCCTCTCGCGCCTCTTGGCATTCCAGTGGGGTAGGCGCTTGAGCTTCACCCTCAGGATACCAGCTTGTATCGCATCCAATCTTCCATTGTATCCTTCCACCTCATGACGGTATTTCCTCGTCTGGCCGTGGTCTCGAAGCATCCTCACCTTCTCTGCGATATCTTGGTCCTGAGTGACTACGGCCCCCGCTTCCCCACAGGCACCGAGGTTTTTACTGGGGTAAAAGCTGAAGGCGGCTGCGAGCCCCATGCTCCCGCAAGGAAGCCACATACCATCTGCCGAGCCCTCCTTCTCCTGGGAAGGCTCGGTCCTCGATCCTCCCTCCCT
This sequence comes from Thermodesulfobacteriota bacterium, assembly GCA_028275295.1. Taxonomy (GTDB): domain Bacteria; phylum Desulfobacterota; class Desulfocorpusculales; order Desulfocorpusculum; family Desulfocorpusculum; genus JAPWUY01. Next base: position 1,747 of record JAPWUY010000019.1, read on the forward strand.
CTGCTCGCCTCTCTTCCATCCCGGGGAGACCTTTCTGGAAAGGTACAGGGCCCCGTGGGCCTGACAAGCATCCTCGATCACCAGAAGCCCGTGCCTTTGGGCTATGTCCATAATGGAATCCATGTCCGCTGGATGGCCATAAAGGTGGACTGGCACAATGGCCTTGGGTACAGTCCCTCCCCTTTTGTCCCTTTTTCTCTTAGAGAGATACTCCTCGAGCTTTTGGGGATCCATGGTGCGACTTTTTTCTTCCACATCCACGAATACTGGCCGGGCACCGACCTGACTTATGGCCTCGGCTGTGGCGATGAAGGTGAAGGGGACAGTTATCACCTCGTCTCCAGGCCCTATGCCAGAGGCGAGCAGGGCGAAGCGAAGGGCATCTGTCCCGCTGGAAACTCCCACAGAGTATTTGGCACCGCAAAACTCGGCAAATTCCTCCTCGAAGGCCGCGACCTCAGCCCCATCCACAAAGATGCCGCTGCGAAGCGCCGCCCTGAAGACCTTGACAAGCTCTTTCTCCAATTCCCGATGCTGGATGGCGAGATCAACGAGTGGAACCTTCAAAATTTTTGCCTCCCTCGGGCTTTCACATTTCAATCCTGTGGCAAGTCGGGCTATGGAGCTCGAGGCCGCACTGTGGGCTTCTCGAGACCATTCAAGCCTTTTTTGCCAGATCAAGTATATCCCACAGGGAACTCGCCCGTCAGTACAAGAGGACGACCACAGGAAAAAAGCGTTAGCAGTCCCAGAAAGGTCCTTTGTCGAGGGGAGGGAAGAAAATCGTTTGAATTCGGATTCACGGATCTGCTGTCAGCTTCCAAGAAATTTCGGGTTCCCTGCCGTGGCTACAGATGGGCCTTGTGCCTGCCTTTTTGGGAGATGGACCGAAAGAGGTTGTGCAAGGAGCGCCGAAGGCAGGATAGGATAGTCGAAAGAGGCCAATGGGAGGCGTCGGCTCCTTGATGGAGTGGTGCTAGGGCATGGAAGGACCGAGAAGGGGTTTTCTGGGAGAAATGGAGGAGATAGGGGCCGAGCGGAGGAAAATGAAGGGAATGGTGCAATTTTTTGTTGCATTTGGGGAGGGGGTGGGGTAGAATTATAAAAAAAGCAAGGTGGAAGCTGAGATATGAGGAGCCAAGTGAACAGAGCAAATTTTCTGAACTATGAGGGCGCGTCGGGCCCGGAGCTGATAAGCATCCCCCTGCCTGACAATTTCAACCTCATGAGCATAAACGAGAGGATCCAGTTCCTCTCGGATGCTCTCAAGGCCGTAGAGGAGAAGTTTCCCCTGGAGAAGGACACACTCCGCAGGCACACCTCATTGGTAAGAATAGCCGAAGGGAAGGTCACTTACTCCGTGGAATATCTCCCCATGCCAGAAGACGAGTACTGAGGGCACAGGGGACCTTCGGGTGGCAAAAGTCTCTGCGGGCACTCTGGGCCCAACCAAGTGAGGGCAAAGGGGCTACAAGTGTCCGTAGTCCCTGAACCTCGCCCATCGGCACAGAAATGAGGCTGCCTTGGCCGCTCTCTCGGGAGTTGGGAAGTTGATCATTGCCCCCTCGGCCTCCAACTCCCTCACCTCGTCCTCCCAGATGCCTGGGGGGGCCATGATGCATCCCAAAACAGGCTTCTTTCCTTTCCAGTTGAAGAGGACCTCCATGAGCCCCCTGGGTGCCTGGGAGTTTGCCGATGCGAACATTATGAGCAAGAGGACCAGATCCACCTCCTCGGCGAGGAGGGCTGTCTCGACTATCCTCGCTATTGCCTTGGAGTCGTACCAAGCAGGGCCCATGTCCACGGGGTTTGTCCTGAGGGCAAGGGGAGGGAGCAACTCGTCTATCGCCTCCTGAGTGGACCCTTTGAAAGGTTCCACCTTGAGGCCACAAGCCCAGCAAACATCCATGGCCGCCATTGCAGGGCCTGCCTGTCCGGAAAGTATGGCGACCCTCTCTCCCTTGGGAAGGGCAGACGAGGCCAGGGCCTTCGAGGCATCGAGGAGCTCCAAGGAGTCCTCGACCCAGAGGATACCGGTCTGGATCATGGCCCCCTTGTAAAGATTTGCGTCCCCTGCAAGGCTTCCTGTGTGGGATTTACTGGCTCGGTCACCCAAGTCCGATCTGCCGCACTTGTAAGCCACAATGGGCTTTTTCCCCCTCAGGCTGAGGGCCTCTCCCCACAGCGCTCGAGCACTGTCCACCCCTTCCAGGTAGAGAGCTATACAGCTCGTCTCTCTGTCATCCACGAACCAGGCGAGGATATCGTGAAAATCAACATTGCACCTATTTCCCAATCCCACGATCTTGCTGAAGCCCACCTCCTCCCTCATCGCCAAGAAGGCCAAAAGGTGAGACATCCCCCCACTTTGGCTGAGGAGTGTCACTCCTCCCTTTTTCAGGAGCGAGAACTCGGGTGTGAATGAGGCATTGAGGCCGTGGTGAAGATTGACGAGGCCGAATGTGTTGGGCCCGATTATGGGAATGCCAGCTTCGGTTGCAAGCCTCCCGATCTCTTCCTGGAGGGCAGCCCCACTGGGATCGTCTATCTCGCTGAAGCCCGCTGTGATCAAAACTATTCCCCTGACCCCTTTTCTCCTGCAGGCTATGATCTGCTCCTTCACTGATGTGGCGGGCACTACCACGATGGCGAGGTCCACATTTCCCTCTATGCCCTCGAGCGATGGATATGCCCTGAGCCCCATGACCTCTTTTCTACTGGGATTGACAGGGAAGACGGTTCCGCCAAATCCACCCTCTAGAAGGCTCTTCATCACGTGGAATCCGAGCTTCCTTTTGTCCTCGCTCGCCCCTATGACGGCCACGGTTTGGGGAGAGAAGATGGGGGAGAAGTCCGCTTTCATCCCTCGCAAGCCCTCACTTTCCCACGAAAACGGGTTCTCTTTTCTGGAGCTTGGCCATCACGGCCTCGGAGAAATCCTTGCTCGAGATCAGGGCTCCTTGCACCTGGGCTGTGAACTCCAGGGAGGTTTGGATGGATGAGTCGGCTGCCGAATCAACGGTTTTCTTGGCCAAGCCCACACCCAGGGGAGGAAGCCTCAATATCTCTTCCACCCAGGCATGGACTTCCTCATCCAGACGCTCAGGGGAGACAGCCCTGTTCACTATCCCGAGCCTTTGGGCCTCAGCCCCATCTATGGTTCTCCCTAGCATCACGAGCTCCTTGGCCTTTCCCACTCCCACGAGTCTCACGAGCCTCTGGGTGCCTCCTAGGTCTGGCACTATGGAATAGAGGACCTCGGGGAGGCCCCATCGAGCATCCTCGGTGGAGATCCTGAAATCGCACGCGAGGGCCAGCTCCATTGCAGCCCCCAGTGCGTAACCGTGTACCTTGGCCAGGACCGGCTTCTCGAGGGTGGTTATCCTCGTCAGGGCCTCTTGCATCATCTTGAGCTGGTAGCGAAAGGCCGAGGGAAGCCTCTCCAGTCCCTCTCCGGCCAAGGCTTGGAGGTCCGTGCCTGAGGAGAATGCCCTTCCTGCACCAGCCAAGATGACAACCCTCACTTGGGCCATGCGACTTATCTCGTCGAGGGCGGAGGATAGTTCCTGGAGGAGTTTGGGGCTTATGGCATTGAGCCTTTCGGGTCTGTTCAAGGTGAGATGGACAACCCTCTCCCTATGATCCAACAGTATTGTCTCGTAAGCCATGAGGCCTTCCTCCTCCTGAGAGGTCTTTGGGAGCATTCGAGAGTCATGGGATTTTATACTGCAGAAGGACTCACCACAATAGCCTCCAGGTTCCTGGGATTACACTGGTGGAAAATGGCCAGCTCAAGGGGCGAAACCCTCGATGAGGCAAAAGGCATTTACTGGAAAGCCCACGCGATCCTCCCTGGTCTCCCCCTGGGTTTCCGAGTTTCACATGAGGGATCGCCAGTTCCTGAAAAAACTCATTCGCTCGGGTTCCGTCTAATTGGTGGAGAGCTCACCTTCACGGGGAGGGACCTTTCTCCTTTGGCCTGGGGGATTGGCGCAAAGGACATCTATCCCTGAGGGAGAAGGGGCTTGTAAAGGTCCAAAAAAGTGCTTGACACGGGGAACGGGATATGGTTAAAATAGGCGCGACATTGTCACATATAGTGTGACATGGTCCTCAATTGACATGGTGCTCGGGTCCTGTTAAAAACTGGAGTGAAGTTGCGCGAAGGGAGCCTGGAGGAGGTCCAAGATGGGAACCACGATGTTCACCATCCCTTACAATACCACACTCTTTATAGTCGCAGCCATAGTGTTCGGGGTCGTTGGGTTCGTGATCTATGGTTGCATAAAGGGTTGGGAGAACGTTCTCAAGGAAGATTACGAGAAAGGCCCTCATCACTGAGGGGAAGGAGCTCGTGATGGGCTCTTGTGGAAGTAAGCCGGGAGCAACTCCTCCCGGGTTCGTGAAGAAAGGGTAGGGGAGGTCTTTCAGGTTCCGGAAAGACCAAGGCGAGGATCATTTGCAACACCCAATAAAAAAGGAGGGGCCCATGAGCGAGAAGGAAGAGAAGAAGGAAAAGGTGGAAGGGGTGGAGAAGAAGGCATCGAGGAGGGGATTCCTCAAGGCCGCGGCCGTGGCAGGTGGGGCTGCAAGCACCATAGGATTTCCAGCCGTAATGAGGGTCTCTGCCCAGCAACCCATAAAGATCAAGATGCAGACAGCATGGGATGCTGGAACCCTTGGCTACGAGCTCTTCCAGAAGTTCTGCAAGCGGGTCGGTGAGCTGACGGAAGGCAAGCTCGTAGTGGAGGGGTTCCCTGCAGGGGCCATAGTTGGAACCTTCGAGATGTTCGATGCGGTCAAGGCTGGGGTCTTCGATGCCATGCACTGCTTCGATGTCTACTGGCCCGGAAAAGTGCCTGCTGCCACATTTTTCTCATCCTATCCCTTCGGCCTGGACAGGCCTGATCAGTGGGAGACCTGGTACGAGACCCTGGGGGGAAAGGAGATAGCTAGGGAGGCTTACGGGGCTCACAACATGTATTACATAGGGCCCATTCAGCACGACGATAACCTGATCCACTCCAAAGTCCCCATCAGGTCTTTCGAGGAGTTCAAGGGTAAGAAGATCCGGTATCCAGGAGGGATCATAGCGGACATTTACAAGGCAGCTGGAGTCTCCACGGTCCTACTGCCAGGAGGCGAGGTCTACCCAGCACTGGAGAAAGGGGTAATAGATGCTGCTGACTTCGTGGGGGCTGCTGTGAACTACAATCTGGGATTCGGCGAGATCGCCAAGTACATCATCATGGGACCACCTTCTACCCCGTGCCTCCACCAGCCCGTGGACCTGATGAGCATCGAGATCAATATGAACACCTGGAAGAAGATCCCCAAGCACCTCCAGCAGCTCTTCGAGGCCGCGGTCAAGGAACACTCCTGGGATCAGTACACTGCCATCCAGAAGGCAGACTTAGAGGCCTTCGAGAAGTTCCAGAAGGAGCAGAAGGTGGAGGTCATAAGGCTCAAGGAAGAGGACATAGCCAAGTTCAGGAAGTTCGCGCCCAAGCTCTGGGTCGAGTGGGCCAAGAAGCATCCTCTCGCCTTGAAGGCCTTCAAGAGCCAGTGGGAATTCATGAAATCGGTCAAGGTGGGCTACTACACGGAGGATGACCTAAGGGATCCAGAAGGAAGAAAACTGGAACTGTGAGGATGAAAGAGGTGGGGAGGGCGCTCTGCCCTCCCCTCTTTTTGCAAAAAGCGGGAAATTAGCCCTCCGGTTCAATCCGCTTTAGCAGGGAAAAAGGCAGGGGAGTCAAGGATATGAAGAAGCTCAAAACCTTCATGATGGCTGTTGACAAGACCAACATCTTTATCGGAAAGATGATGGTCGGGGTCACGCTCCTTGCCGTCGTGGTCATAAGCTTCGAGGTGACCATGCGGTATGTGTTCGGTGCTCCCACCAATTGGGGCCACGAGCTCATGACCCTTCTCTTTGCCATATTCTATGTGGCAGCAGGGGGATATGCTCATTACTACCGAGCCCACGTGAGGGTGGATGTGTTCTACGCCACTAGGTCCGAGAGGACCCGCGCTATTCTGGACATAATCACAGCGGCTCCTTTCTTTCTCTTCACCATAGTGCTCTTCTACACTTCCTTGCAGTTTTACTGGAGTTCCCAGACCATGGAGGCCGGAGCCGAGATCTTCGGTCTGAGGGTCCCTGGGGAGAGATCCTTCACCGACTGGGGTCCAGCGTACTATCCCGTAAAGTTCATGATGCCCTTCGGAGCCCTGATGCTGATCCTCCAGGGCATAGTATGGCTCATTAGGGATATACACTTGGTTGCAACTGGGAGAAGGCTGAGATGAGCATAGAGACACTGACCATTGCCATGTTCGGATCCATGATGTTGCTTCTGATGCTGGGACTACCTGTTGCGTTCTCTTGCGGCACGGTGGGGGTTGTCTTCACAGCAATAATGCAGGGGCCCATGGCCGTGAACATAGTGCCCACTAGGATTTTTGGCCTCATGACCAACTACCTCCTCGCGGCAATCCCCCTTTTCATATTCATGGCGTGCATACTGGAGAGGGGAGGCCTGATAGCGGATATTTACGAAATGGTCTACCAATGGTTCGGAGGCCTAAAAGGGGGAGTTGCGACGGCCTCTGTAATGGCATGCACCATGATGGCTGCCATGGTGGGGGTGATAGGAGCGAGCGAGGTGACAATGGGGGTCATAGCCCTCCCAGAGATGCTCAAGAGGCGATACGACAAGTTTCTCGCAACTGGGAGCATTCTCGCAGGTGGGACCCTGGGAATCCTCATCCCCCCAAGCGTCATGCTCATAGTTTACGGGATGGTGGACAATTCCTCCATTGGTCAGCTATACGCGGGTGCCTTGCTGCCCGGGTTCCTCTTGGCGGGGTTGTACATAGCGTACATCACTTTTCGCTGTTACATGAATCCCATCATGGGCCCACCCATACCCAAGGAGGAGAGGCTTCCCCTGGGAGCAAGGGTAAAGCTCATGTTCCCACTGCTTCCGGCTGGGGTGCTCGTCTTCCTTGTCCTTGGGACCATATGGCTAGGAATAGCAGCTCCCACAGAGGCAGCAGGATGTGGAGCTCTGGGGGCGATAGTCATAACGTTCCTTCAGGGGAAGCTCAAGTGGAAGGGTGTGGTCGAGGCCTGCGAGAACACCCTCAGGTCGAGTGCCATGGTCCTCTGGACCATGTTCGGGGCCAATATATTCGTGGCCTTCTACATAATGGCAGGAGGCGGTGCATTTGTGACCCGGCTTCTCGTGGGCTCTGGCTTGGATAGGTGGGTCATACTGTGGATCATGCAGCTCATCCTCATCTTCCTCGGGGCCTTCATAGACTGGGTCGGGATAATCATGCTATGTGTTCCCCTCTTCGGGCCCATAATCAGAAAACTCGGGTTCGATCCCATATGGTTCGGGGTGCTCTTCGCCGTGAATCTACAGATGTCCTTTCTCACCCCCCCATTCGGCTACGCCCTTTTCTACCTCAAGGGGGTTGCCCCCAAGGAGATCACAACCACCGATATATGGAAAGGGGCTGGGGTCTTTCTGTTCTTGCAGTTCATAGGACTCGTCCTCTGCATGATCTTTCCTGACATAATCATATGGGTTCCAAGGACGTTTTACAGGGGCTAGTGGGAGGAGGTCCACAGGGGTTTGAGGGAGCGAAATCGGGGTCCAAGGGAGAAGGGGAGGGTCCTCTCCTATTCGGTTCCTCAAGTGGCGGTATGGGGTTTCTACGTCTTTCTCCTCTTGTGGACGTGTGTCTCCATTGGCTTTATCTGGGCGAAGGGGCAAGAGGGCCCAGCGGGGGACTTTCTCTTGCTGGGGATGATAGCCTTTGTCCTGGGCTTCACCTGGTACTTCTCCCTCGGGATCTCCTACAGGGCAGAGCTCGACCCCGATGGGGTCCTCAACCTCAAAAGCTTCAGAAGGGTGCTCCTCCTGAGCCCCGCTGACATAAAACAGGTGGAGCCTCCTTTTTTACCGTGGGGCTTCATGAGATTCAAGCTGGAGAGGGAGAAGGCCTATATCTTCTGTTCCCTCACCAATGAGACTCTCAGGGAGATCATAAAGAGGATCCTGGAGTTGAACCCCGAAGTGAAGATCAAGTCCAGGTAGGTTGGGCTCGGAGGCGGTCATGCGGATAGTGCTATTTGCTCAGGCTGCATTCGGAGAAGAGGTCCTGAAGAGGCTTTTGGAAAGGGGCGAGAAGGTGGTGGCCCTCTACACTCCACCAGATCCACCTGGTGGCAAAAATCCCTTGAAGGAACTGGCCCTCGGGGCTTCAATACCGGTCTTTCAGCCCAGGAGTTTGAAGGCGCCAGAGGTCTTCGAGGAATACAAGGCTCTGGAACCTGAACTCAACATGCTGGCCTTCGTGACACAGATCATCCCGGGGAAGATCCTCAACTATCCCAAGTACGGCTCCATCCAATACCATCCATCCCTTCTTCCCAAGCACAGGGGGAGAAGCGCCATAAATTGGGCAGTGATCCAGGGAGAGGAGAAGACAGGGCTCACCATATTTTGGGTGGACGAGGGGATAGACACAGGGCCCATCCTCTTGCAGAAGGAAGTGGAGATATCCCCGGACGATACCACAGGGTCCCTCTATTTCAACAAGCTCTTTCCCCTGGGGGTTGAGGCCCTCATGGAGGCCTTGGACCTGGTAAAGGAGGGAAAGGCCCCGAGGATCTACCAGGACGAGACCCAAGCCACCTATGAGCCCCCTTGCGACGAAAGCCAAGCGAGGGTGGACTGGAACAAGCCCGCTAGGGTGGTTTACAACCTGATCCGTGGATGCGATCCCCAGCCAGGGGCATGGAGCATTCTCGGGGGGAGAAAATTCCAGTTCTACGGAGCGAGGCTGGAAGAGAGGGGCGAGGAGGAGCGGAGGCCAGGGGAGATAATTGGGATCGAGGAGAGGGGGATCAGGGTATGGGCCCCTGGTGGAAGCCTTCTCGTGACGAAGGTGAGGGTCGAAGGTGGACCCAAAGTGGATGCCGTGCAAGTGGCTTCGGAGATGGGGATAAGGGAAGGCCATATCTTCGAGTGAACCCCAACCCCCGTACGAGTCTCAAAGCCCACACCCTCTGGGGTCGAGGCCCCATGACCAGGGCACATTGGAGGAAATCCTGATGGATCCGGAAATCCCAGGCTCTCGATTTCCACATGAGGCTTCTCGCAACAGGCGATTGAGGCCTGGATCCGGGCCGGGAGAGGGGTGAAGAGAGTGTCCCGGCCCTGGTTGTTTTTGGGGTTGGGATCAGGCGTATCTGGTCGTGGGCATTATCCTCAGTCTGTTCAGGACCCTGTTCACCCCGGGGACAGCCTTCAGGGCTTGCTCCACTTCTTCAATTGCCTTTTGGTCCTCCACGAATCCTGTGACCTCCACTACACCCGGCTCCGGGATGTTCACGGAGACCGAAAGGGTATGGCCGTGGG
>JAPWUY010000020.1 GCA_028275295.1 Thermodesulfobacteriota bacterium
ATGTGAAACTGGAGCTTTTGCGGGAGGCGCAGCGGAAGGAACTGACCGTCAAGGTTGGAAACCTCGAGGATGCCGCAGCAGCCTTGCTCTCATCTATCAGGGAGAGATTGGGGGTGGAGGTGAGGCCAGTCAGTCAGGTAGAAGGGGAGAGGTACGGCACGGACCCGGAGGTGGGCGTCACGATCACATGGGTGGATCCCAAGGGGCCAATGGGTAAGGCAGGGTTGGAGGTGAGAGACATACTCCTGGGCATTGAAGGCCAGGACATCCGTGGTGTGGAAGGGTTGATGGAACTTTTAGGGAGCATCAAGCCGCGGCAGAGGGTGACCTTCATAGCCCTGGACCACAGGACCGGCAACACGGGATTGGTGGAGGTAACTGTTCGATAATACTCCTGGGTCAGTCCGGAACCGAGATTTCCCGCAGATGGGCCTAGAAACCCCTTGGCCTTTGCCTCAGGAACGGGTATCAGCCAGCCGGGGCACTCTACTAAGGTCCTGTAAACTCCTTTTCGCTATTGGTCGTCAACTGAAGTAGTGTCCGGACCAGGCTCTGAGTCCGAGGTGTATTGCGAGAAAAAAGGGCCCTGAAGCTTGGTCTGGTCTTGGATGGGTGCCAGGGGCTATGTTTGGGCCGGCAAGAGGAATTCATTCATCGACTTGAGGGAGCGGGTGAAGGGGTCTTCAAACGGAGGCTGGGGATTTTGTGCGACAAATTGTGTCAAAGGAAACTGACGGCTATCCTGAACGCAGACGTGGACGGGTATTGCCGTCTTGTGGAAGGGGACGAGGAGGGCACGATCAGGACCCTGTCTTTGTACAAGGAACTCATGGCAAGGCTGATCGAAGAGTACTCGGGCAGGGTCGTGGAGTGCCCGGGTGACAACCTTCTCGCAGAGTTCCCCAGTGTGGTGAATGCTGTCCGATGCGGTATAGAAATCCAAAGAGAAATCGGTTTTCACAACGCGAACCTGTCCCCCGACCATCGCGTGGAATTTCGGATAGGTATACATGTAGGAGACGTCGTGACGGATGGGGAGCGCATACTAGGAGACGGCGTGAATCTGGCGGCGAGAATCCAGAATTTGGCGCACGCTGGAGAGGTCTGTGTCTCCGCATCCGTGTACGACCTCATCAAGAGCGCTCTCGACGTGGAGTTCGAGGATCTAGGGGAAAAGGCCCTGAAAAACGTCTCCAAGCCGGTGCGCGTCTTTCGTGCGAAGCCTTTTAGGGGGGATCATCCTTTAGGGCACCCGACGGGGCAATTCCAATGGAGGAACGGAAAGGATATGAGAGCGCTGATCGTGGAGGACGATGAGAGGATTGCCTCCTTTGTGGCCAAAGGGCTGCGGCAGGCAGGCTTTGCCGTGGATGTGGCCGGGGATGGAGAGGAGGGCCTCCGGCTAGGATTAAACGAGCCGTACGACGTGGGAATCGTGGACATCATGCTCCCCGGTATGGACGGCCTCAGCTTGATCAAGGAGCTTCGAAGGAACAAGAGGAGGCTTCCGTTACTTGTCCTCAGCGCCAAACGCTCGGTGGAGGATCGCGTCAAAGGTCTCCGGATCGGGGGGGACGATTATCTGGTGAAACCCTTTTCGTTCTCTGAGCTCCTGGCGCGGGTAGAAGCGCTTCTGCGCAGATCCAGCTCCGCGGAAGAATCCGGAAGGCTGATTATCGGGGATCTCTCCGTGGACTTGATCACCAGGGAGGTCTTGCGGGCCGGGAAGAGAATCGAACTCCAGCCCCGGGAATTCTCGCTCCTGGAGTACCTGATGCGCAATGCCGGGAGGGTCGTCTCCAAGACGATGATATTGGAGCATGTGTGGGATTGCAACTTTGACCCGCAGACAAACGTGGTAGACGTGCTTGTTTGCCGGCTCAGGAACAAGGTGGACCGGGATTTTGAACCGAAACTCATTCACACCGTGCGAGGTGTGGGCTATGTCCTCAGGCCTGGCTAGACGCGTTCAAAAAAAGGCCACCTTTCCGCTTGTCATATGGTACTCCAGCGGTTTTTTCCTAAACACCCTCGTCCTTTTTGCCCTAGCCTTTTTTCTCCTCCGTTCGTACTTGATCGAGGAGGACAGGAGCGCGGTCCAACTCAAACTCATGGAACTCACGAGCTCGTATCAGGCTGGCGGTCTGTCTTCTTTGGAAAAAGAACTGGAGGTCGAAAGGAGCTTCGGAAAAAAGAATCCGTTTTTCATAAGGCTTCTGGACAAGAGCGGAAACACGGTGGCCCAGATACTTCCTCCCTCTCTCGGGGAAGATGATGTGCCCCCTCCGGAGAGGCCCGCAGAAGGCGCTGCCGGCTTTCGGTCGTGGCCTGTCGATCGGGGAGAGGAAGAGCTGGAGCTCGGCTCCTCCTTGCTGGACTGTGGATACTTACTCCAGGTCGGTAAAAAGAGCAGCGAGCGGGACAAGGTGCTAAGGCATTTCCGCAGGACTCTGGGGGTACTCATCATCCCGGCCCCCGTTTTCTGCATCATAGGGGGGTGGTTCCTGGCCTACCGTTCACTTCTTCCCATCCGTCATCTCACCGAGACAGTGAGAGCCGTATACAGGGGGCAGACTGGGCAGAGGGTACCTGTGTCCAAAGGTGGAGAAGGGCTGGAAGAGTTGACGGTGCTGTTCAATGCCATGTTGGAGAGGATCGAAGACCTTATTCGAGGGCTCAGGGAATCTCTGGACAACGTGGCTCACGACATCCGCACCCCCCTGACCAGGTTGAGGGCTATGGCGGAGCTGGCCCTTGGCTCGGAGGACAACGAGGAGGGTCTAAGGGAAGCACTTGTGGAGTGCATTGAGGAATCGGACCGAATTCTCGCGATGCTCAACACCCTGATGGATATATCGGAGGCGGAGACTGGAACCATGAGGCTGGAACTCAGGCATGTGAGCCTGAATTTTCTTCTTGGAGAAATCTTAGAGTTCTACCAATACGCTGCAGAAGACAAGGGTATCAGCCTGGAGGCCAGCTGCGAGGGTGACCTGCATCTCAGGGCCGACCCCAACCGCATTCGGCAGGTACTGGGGAACCTTTTAGATAATGCCCTGAAGTACACCAGTCCCGGGGGAAAGATAACGGTAAGAGCGCGTCTCCAAGAGAGAGAAGTGGCTATCTCCGTGAGCGACTCAGGGATTGGGATCCCCGAGCAGGATCTCCCGCGGATATGGGAAAGGATGTACCGCTGCGACCACAGTCGCTCCCAAAGAGGCCTGGGCCTCGGACTGAGCCTTGTCAAGGCCGTGGTGGAGGCTCATGGGGGCCGTGTGGAAGTGCTCAGCACCCCAGGCAAGGGCTCCACCTTCACGGTTTACTTTCCATCGCCAGCCTGATCCCGGCTCGTCTGGTCTTTTTTGAACCTTTCCAACTCGTAATCTTTGAGAAATGTTCCGGCAATGTTCCCGATGTCCCACAAAAGTAGATGCAGGATTCCAATCCAACACAAGGAGGTACGGGACATGAACAGAGCGCATGAGGACCAAAAAAAGGGGGAGCTTGGGCTGCAATTGGTGCAGTGTCCGAGCCAGCCGGGCTGTCTCATCATTTCAACTCGTTCGTGTGCGGAAAGGTACGAGCTGGCTCACAAGAATGATCACCGGTTTCCCAAAGACGAGTTTGGACTTGCTCTGATGAGTGGTCTCAAGACCTGCAGGTCCTGCCCTGAGGGACGCTATTTCTGGCAGCATAAGATTTGGCCCCATTTGCCAAGGCGAGGGCCAGACGGAAAAAGGCGTCCCAGGAAATCGGCGACTCGCAAGGGGAAAAGAGGTGCCGGTAACGAGGGCTTGTGAACCCTGGAGGGGAGAATCCTCCACGAAGCGGGGTGGTTGGAATCGATCTCGAATAAGAGGAGGTGTGACATGAGAATTAGCCCACTAAATCGAGCCAGTTTCCTGATCATGATAGGGTCCTTGGCTTTGCTCGCGGCTTTCCCCTCGTGGCAAGCAATGGCATCGGGGGAGCCTGGCAAGGCAGGATCTCCGGGACAGGAGGCCAAGCTCACTCAGGCGGCTGCGGAGAGGAAACTGATAGCGGCCAGCAAGCAGATGATGGAAGGGAGAAAGCTCCTGTTACAGGCCTTGAAGAAAGCCCGCGGGGTCAACAAGGAGGCAGCCTTGAGAGAAGGCGCCAGGTTGATGGCAGAGGGCGACAAAATGATCCAAGAGGCCGAGAGGATGCTCTCAAGGAAGCAAGACACCATCAAAGCGGAAGGACTCCTGATGGAGGGCTCCACCAAGATGATGGAGGGTAAGGACAGGTTTATGGAGGCCCTCGACCAGGACAATTTGGGCAAGCTGCCACAGGTGAAAAGGGGCGAGAAGCTCCTGGGCCAAGGTGTTGCAAAGCTGTTGGATGCCAAGAACGCCCTGGAGCTGGGCGAGAAGAACTGCATGGAGTGACGAGAATCTTGGCCCCCGAATTCCATGGGGGGCCAAGACCCCTGGAGGGAATTCCTCCCGTTTGCAGAACGTATTCTCCCTGAGAAAGAGGCCTGGATTAGACTCGAGGTGCTAGCTCCCCGCGGCCCTGTGGGTGGCCCGGCTCCTCTTGTAGAACCATCTCTTGGCCGCTTCCGCAGCCAGGATATAGCTGAGCACGATCCCTCCCATGAAGATGAGAAAGATGGACGGGAGAGGTTGGAATGAAAAGAGCTTGGCAAAGGGACTTTGGGGTAGCCACAGTGTTGCCACGACCACCAGGAAAGTGGCGATCAAGAGGGGTTTGCCTGGTGCGCTTTTCATAAATGGTTTTCGCGTTCGGACCACCAGCACGATTATGCAGGCTGAGATCACACTCTCCAGGAACCAGCCTGTTCTGAACTGCTCGGGGGTTGCCTTTAGCAGAAAGAGTAGCACCCCGAAGGTGAGATAGTCGAAAACTGAGCTCACAAGACCGAATGTGATCATGAACCTCTTGATGAAGCGGATATCCCAGCGCCTGGGCTTGTCCACCATCTCAGGGTCCACACGGTCCATGGCAATGGTCATCTCCGGAAAGTCCGTAAGGAGGTTAGTCAAGAGGATCTGCTTGGGCAAAAGGGGCAGGAAGGGAAGAAAAAGTGAAGCCCCTGCCATGCTGAACATGTTGCCGAAGTTGGCGCTCGTGGCCATGAACACGTATTTGAGGGTGTTGGCAAACGTTCTCCTGCCCTCCTCCACGCCCTGGGCCAGGACCTCGAGTCCTCGCTCCATGAGCACCAGGTCAGCAGCGTCTTTGGCCACATCCACGGCCCCATCCACCGAGATGCCCACGTCCGCGGCGTGAAGGGCCGAGGCGTCGTTGATCCCATCGCCCATGTACCCGACCACATTTCCCGCCTTTTTCAAGGCCAGGATGATTCTTTCTTTCTGGTTGGGTTCTACCTCAGCGAAGATCGTCACCTGGTTAACCTTATGGCTTAAGGCCTCGTCGGACATGAGCCTGAGCTCCGCGCCAGTTATCACCTGAGGATCCCTCAGCCCTACCTGGAGAGCGAGGTTCCTGGCCACCCTCTGGTTGTCTCCGGTTATGATCTTGAGGGATACCCCAAGGGAACCCAATTTTCGGATGGTATCGGCCACATCCTCTCTGGGCGGATCAAAAAAGACTAGGAGGCCCATAAGCACCATGTCCTTCTCGTCATCTCTGGATATACTTTGGGCGGCGCCCATCTCCTTGCGGGCCACAGCCAGTACCCGGTAGCCCTGATCGCTCAGCTCCTCGTGATACTTCTGGATCCCCTCCTTGACTTTCCCTAGATCCACCACCTCTTCCCCCAGCTCCGCCCAGGGGCACACTGCCAGGACATTGGGCAGCGTTCCCTTGGTGATCATGACCGAAGAGCCCCCGGTCTCGACAAGCACACTGAGCCTCTTTCGCAGGAAATCGTACGGCACCTCGTCCAACTTCCTGTAATTCGCGACCTCCAGCGGATGGTGCTTCCGGATGGCCTCGTCTATGGGATTGGGGAAGCCCGTCTCGAAGTGAGCGTTCAGGTACGCGTGGAGCAGTACCCTCTGGCTCTCCTTTCCCTCCAGGTCGAGGGCCTGTTGCAAGTGGACAAGCCCCTGTGTCAGGGTTCCGGTCTTGTCCGAGCAAAGAACGTTCATGCTCCCGAAGTTCTCGATGGAGTTCAGGCGCTTCACTATGACCTTCCGGACCGCCATGCGCCTTGCCCCATGGGCCAGGTTCACGCTTATGATGGCAGGGAGCAGCTGGGGGGTGAGCCCTACGGCCAGAGCCAGGGAGAAAAGGAAGGCTTCCAGGACGGGCCTGGCGAAGAATACGTTGATCATGAAGATGCCCATGATCAGGGTGAGTGTGATCTCCATGAGCATGTAACCGAATCGCCTGACTCCCCTCTGGAATTCAGTCTCTGGAGGCCTCAACCTCAATCTCTGGGAGATCTTGCCGAACTCGGTGTCTCTTCCAGTTTTCACTACCAGGGCCTTGGCCGTTCCGCTTACCACATGGGACCCCATGAAGAGGCTGTTGGCCGCTTTTGCCATGGGAATATCCGGGGGCTCAAGTCCAGGGGCCTTCTCGACCGGGTAGCTCTCCCCTGTGAGAGCCGCCTCGTCAACAAAAAGGTCCTTGGCCTCCAGGATACGGCAGTCACCCGGCACAGCTGCACCGGCAGCAAGCAGGATCACGTCTCCAGGCACGATCTGTTCTGCAGGGAGTTCTTTCTCAACTCCGTCTCGCAATACTACGGCTTTGGTCTGAACCAGAGCCAAAAGGCGGGACAATGCGTTAGCGGCTCCCCTTTCCTGCCAGAAGCCCAAAAGCCCGCTTACGAGCACTATGGCCGTTATGATGAGAGCGTCTACTGGGTCGTGGAGGAAAAAGGAAAGTACTGAGGCGAAGATCAAGATCAACACGATGGGGCTCTTGAACTGACTTAGAAGAAGATTGATGGCGCCTGCCGATCTTTGTCGGCTCAAGAGATTGGGGCCGTGGGAAACCAGGCGTTCCATGGCTAGGCTTTGGGTGAGCCCCCCGGAAGACGAACCTAGCTCCTCCATGAGCCTCTCTACGGGTACACTCCAAAACGGTTGAAGAGGCTGCTGGCCTTTGAATTTCGGGCCCTCGCTCTCGGACATCATGTGGCCTGCCTGTGGGCCTTCGATGATCATCCTCCCTGTTTCCGGGAGGCCACCTTATCCCGGGTGGGCTTCTTTTGAAATGGTAACCCATCCAGCAGGATTAGACGAGACAGTACGACTTTCTCCTGAAATTCGGTTCTAGGTAAGAGTGGAGGCATCTCCCGGTGGGAAGTCGTTGGAAAGGAGGAGATACCCCATGGCTGGAATTGGTGATGGGAAGGCTAGCATAGGTCGGCTTATAAAGAAGGCGCAGGAGATGACGGGGGCTGAGGTTTTGATGTTAGTGGAGGACACGTTTGACGGGCTTGCTTTAGGGTATTAGGGATGAGGTAGTTGGCAGGGGTAGGTATGAGCGCGGGGGCTTCAGGGGGCATTATCGTCATGGCTACAGGGTGAGGAAGTCTCTTAAGACTTCCTGGGGGACGATTTATGGGGGTTCGGATTCCGAGGGTTGGGGGGTCCTGAGGGCTTTTTGGGAGGTACGAGGGGAGGTTATGGGAGCTTTAGGAGGGACTTGCTTTTGGTCAGGGGGGTTTTGGCCCGCAATATTCACGATCAGTGGATAATGCGGGCTAGTTTGATCAGATCCTCGGACAAAGGGGCCCGTGATCAGGACCACCTGCCTTTTGGGTTTCGGATTTGGGATCGGAATTTACCGAAGTGTCCCCAGGGCTTGGTGGCTTGAGCCCCCAAAGCCGGAGGCTTAAGAGAATGGTCCTGGTCAGGCGCTGGAAGTGTATGGCTTAGGGGTTTAGGATCTGCTGGTGGTTGTCCATGGACCCTCGGATGGGTGATATGTGGGAGGGTGACGGAGTTGAGGGAGAGGTGCAGGCCTTTGGGGAGGAGGGAGTATGGTGCCTTTGGGATATGGGAGGCGGTTGATGAAGTTTGTCCCTACTGGGGAGGTAGGTATGTCTTTGGCATCCAGGGAGGACTCTTGAGGCGATGTTATTGAGGAGGGACTTGAGGAGGCCAGAGGTAAATTCTATAGGTTCTCGTCCCCTGGGTTTGAAGGAGAAGACCAAAACGGAGGCATGCGTCCCTTGTCAACTCGTGGCGAGCCCCCATACTGGAAGTTCGCGGTGCCTCTTTCCCGAGGGCTTCTTTGGGGGCGGCGGAGACGTCAAGCTTCTCGTTTTTCTTCCGAAAGAAGGGCCCTCAGGAGTTTCTTCATGGACTCCAGGGCCTTTGCCCTGTGGCTCATGGAGTTCTTCTCCTCGGAGGTGAGCTCCGCCACAGTTTTCCCCAACTCCGGCAGGAAGAAGACAGGATCGTAGCCGAATCCACCCGATCCCCTGGGCTCTTCGGCTATGGTTCCTTCCCAGATCCCCTCAGTTGCCCACCATCTGCCATCAGGAGACGAGAGAACCATCACGCACCTGAATCTCGCCTTTCGATCCGCAAGGGGAATCCCCCTCATCTCTTGGAGCAATTTGAGGTTGTTCTCCTCGTCGCTAGCCCCGTCTCTCGCATACCTGGCGGAGCGAACCCCTGGCCTTCCCCCCAGAGCATCCACCTCCAGACCCGAGTCGTCCGCAATGACCAGTTCCCCTGTCAACTTGGAGATGACCTCTGACTTTTTTCTGGCATTTTCCAGGAAACTCTCCCCATCCTCCACCACTTCTGGAATTTCCGGAAACTCCTCCAACCCCACTACCTCGACCTCAAGGTCGGAGAGTATGGACCTCACCTCCAGGAGCTTGCCCCTGTTTTTCGAGGCCAGAATAACCCTTCTTCTCATCTCCCTCTGTCTTCCACGAGATGGAGCCTTTGGAAGCTGTGTATCTCCTGAATCCCTTTCCAAGCAAGATCGAGCATCTCCGACAATTGCTCCCTCGAGAAGGCTCCCTCTTCCGCCGTTCCCTGGATCTCCACCAGATCCCCAGAACCCGTCATCACCACGTTCATGTCCACCTGGGCCACAAAATCCTCCGCGTAGTCCAGATCCAACATTATTCGGCCCTCGACTATCCCCACGCTCACAGCCCCCACTTGATCCTTTATGGGAATCCTCGAGAGAACCCCTGAATCCCTCAATCCTTTCAAGGCCAGAAAGAGCGCCAGGAAGCCCCCGTTTATGGCCGCTGTCCTCGTGGAGCCATCTGCCTGGATAACATCGCAGTCCACCCTAACGGTTCTCTCTCCCAGAGCGTTCAAATCCGTCACCGCTCTCAAGCATCTCCCTATGAGCCGCTGGATCTCCATGGTTCGGCCGCGGTTGGTCTCCCTGGGCGTCCGAGTCTGGGTGGAGGCTGGAAGCATCCCGTACTCGGCTGTGACCCACCCCTGACCCTTCCCCTTGAGGAAGGGAGGAACGCTCTCCTCAACTGTGGCTGCACAGAGGACTCTGGTATCGCCCATGGCGAACAGGACCGAGCCGAGGGCATATTTCTGAACCCCCATCTCCACTACAATTGGCCTGAGATCCCTCTCTCCCCTTCCAACTCTCACTCCCATTCCTCTCTCCCCATACGAGGCCTCATTGCTGTCTTCTGGGATCCAAGGAAAACGCCCTGAGGCCCCTCAATATGGCCTTCACAATGGCCTTCCTCTTCGCTGAATCTTGAACCAGTTTGAGATCCGAGGGATTGCTCAAGAATCCCACCTCTACCAAAACCGAAGGAATTTCCAGATCCATGAGGCCCATCAACTGGGCCTCGGTGGAGGGTCTCGACCCCATGGACCATACTGACTCGAGAACCCTCTGGAGGTGTTCTGCCAGAAGCAGGCTTTCATTGGCCTTCTTTGTAGCAACCATGTCCTCGAGGATCGCGCGCACGTCACTGGCATTGGACCGAGAGGACTTGGCCCCTTTGACCCCTTCGAGTGTCCAGCCACTCGGGAAGAACACCCTCGGTCCCCTGGCCTTGCCCACGAAATCCGAATTGAAATGGATGCTCACCCATATATCCGCCCCATGGGAGGCATCCTTCCTTCTGATCCAAGGGAATGTCTCATCCTCTTCCCTCGTCAGTCTCACCTGGAATCCACCCATCGCCCTCGCCTCTTCCCTGAGTTCCCTGGCCAGAGCGAGGGCCAAGTCCTTTTCCATTGTGCCCTGTGCCGAGCTCACCCCTTTATCCTTTCCACCATGACCCGGGTCGATGACCACCTTCAACAAGGGAGGGGATAAGGGCGGTGCTTGCGCCCACGCACAGCTCAAGGAGAGGAGGACCAGAAACAAGCTCCCCATTATCGATCTCATGACCTTCCCCGCCAATCTACCCAGAAGGGATCCATCCGGAGCCCCTCCTGGAGCGAAGAAACGCCCTTTTACGGAATGGGGCTTCCCAGGGCCTTCAAGGATCATAGGAGGAGCCGGGCGCCCTGTCAATTGGCCCTTGGTCGGGGAAACGCCCCATGATACCATGGCTAGAGAAAGCTCGACCCTGGGGCACAGGGCCGGGCAAACTCGCGGAGAAAGAGGATCCCATGTCCAAGAGGACTAGAACTTCCAGGGGACCGAGGGAACGGGAGGGTGATGGGACGGGGCAGATGCCAAAGTTACCAGGGACTTTGGCGGATTTCCTAGAGCTCGAGGCTCGAGAGGCACGAAGGCTCAAGGTGAGCAGAAATGATCCTTGTCCATGTGGTTCTGGCAAGAAATACAAGAGGTGTTGCATGGACAAGCACAGGGCTCTCACGGCGAGGGCTGGAGGGGAGGTCTCTTTTGAGGAGGATAGCTCCCTGAGGAGGCAGAGGGAGCTTTGCGAAGAGAAGGTGAGGGAAGCCTTCGACCTTTTGAGCCAGAGAAGGTTTCACCAGGCTGCTACCTTGG
>JAPWUY010000021.1 GCA_028275295.1 Thermodesulfobacteriota bacterium
GGGGGTCGAGTCCGTCGAGGGTGTTGAGGCCGTGATGAGAACCCCTCAGGATGTGAGGAAGGAAGATTTCATCGAGGCCTCGGGAATAATAGCCGGCTCGCCCGTTTATTTCGGGGGCATGGCCGCGGAGCTCAAGAAGGTCTTCGATGATTTCGTGGGAGTGAGAAAGAAGATGGCTGACAAGGTCGGGGCAGCCTTTGCCACATCGGGTGACCCAAGCGGCGGAAAGGAGACCACCATGCTCTCCATCATCCAATGTTTTTTGATCTACGGGATGATAGTGGTGGGCGATCCCCTGGATGCCACTGGCCACTACGGGGTATCGTGTGTGGGAGCCCCCGATGTGGGCACTGCTGAGAATGCAAGAAAGCTAGGCCGGAGGGTAGCTGAGCTTTGCAAGAGGCTCCACGCTGAGTGAACCCCAATGAGTGTCTGTCCGGGGAAGATGCCCTCCGCCTCGGGAAGCCTGGGGAGCGGGCCAATCCTGCCCGGAATTCTTCTTCAGAAGCCTTGGGACTCGGGACCTCTGGACACCCAAGGCATCTTCGCGCCTAAGTGTACCTGCGGCCCTGGGGGTGCCAAGTATTCCCCATCCTCCAAAGGGACTTTTCCTGGAAAGGGCTCCAGGGAATATCCGGCTCCTTCGAAGAAGCGAAGATGTGGAGAGAGCCATCCTCGATCCCTTTCATTCCTTTCAGGGGGGCTCGGGATGCTACTTCATGACGAGAGGAAGTTTCCCGAGCAAGATACCGAGTTTGTCTTTCCAATGGAAAGTCCCTGTGATACATTTGCCAAAAAGTTTTTGGAGTTGATCCATGGACCCCATGGACGAGGAGACGATTTCAGCCTTCGTGTTTTTCCCGAGGAAGCAGTGGGGACCTCCTCTGGATACGGAAACGGTCAAGGATCTAGTTTTGGATCTCCCGGATGGCGTTTCCATAGGCGGAAGATTTTTTCTCTCGAAGAAAAGTTCTCCCACCATCCTCTATTTTCACGGAAACGGCGAGATAGCCAGCGACTATGACGAAATAGCCCCCCTCTATCTCGAGCGAGGATTGAATCTCCTCGTTGTGGACTATAGGGGATACGGGAGAAGCTCGGGCAGACCAACAATATCGAGCCTCCTCGAGGATGCCGAGAATTTGGTGGAGCCGCTCGGGAGATGGCTCCAGGACAATCGTCTCGATGGCTCCCTTTGGGTGATGGGGAGGTCCCTGGGGAGTCTTCCTGCCATTCACCTTGCAGCCTCGAGGGGAGAGATTTTCGAGGGCCTCGTGGTGGAAAGCGGATTCGCGGACACTTTGGGTCTCCTCGAGAGGGTGGGAGTTCCCATAGGCGCTCGGCTCATCCCAGAGCCATGGCCTCGGATCAACCTCTTGAACATATCGAGGGTCAATCTCCCCACGCTCATAATCCACGGTGAGCTGGACGAGATCATTCCCCTCGAAGATGCTCGAGCCCTTTGGCAAGCCTGTGGCTCAGAGAAAAAGGAATTGCTCGTGATCCCAGGGGCTGGCCACAACGATCTCCTCTGGATTGGTCAAAGGGATTACATGGATGCCATAACCAAACTGGTGAGAGGCTTTATCTCAGGGAGCTGAACCTTATTAGAGGGATGAGAAATGATTGGAGGTGGATATGGCCCTTTGGATCTTCTTGACCGTCCTCTCCTTGATCGCCCTTTACTTGTCCATTTCCATAAACCGTCCCATTCTCATAGTGGCCACTGCCATAGCGAGCGCACTGGGCCTTCTGATGATAGTCCTGAGGCTGATGGTCCATAGGAAGATGAGCAGGGCCATGGGTATGAGGTGACCTCCTTCAGCATCTCCTGGAAGGGATCTCCTTGAGGAAGTTCTCCAGTCTCCTTTTGAGTTCCTCGGGAATGTCTTCAGGTCTCAAGGCTCTGCACAACTGAGAGGTCTTCCTATAAGTGTTGAGAAAGGCTAGGCATGGCGGGCAGTCCGCCAAGTGGCGATCGAGCTCCTCCCTCTCTTCCCGAGGTAGCTCCCCCTCCAAGTACTCGCACAGGATCTCCACGATCTCCCTACAGGTTTGCTTGTGCCTTCTTCTGGTCTTGGGCCTCGCCATGGGCCTCTTCTCCTCTTCCTTGAAGTAGGAAGCCAGCACTCCCCTGAGGGCCAATCTAGCCCTGTGAAGCCTAGATTTCACTGCCGCAATGGTGAGATCCAGTGCCCTAGCTATTTCGGCCAGTGGGATCTCCTCCATATCCTTCATCACAATCACGATCCTGTGATCCTCGGGAAGAGAACCGAGGGCCCTCTCCAGGGTCTCCATGGCCTCCTTGGAAAGAAGCCTCTCCAAGGGCCTTTGGGACCAATCGACAATTTCCTCCGCATATCTTCCCTCTTCATCGAACTTGGGAAGGAAGTCCTCGATGGAAACGGTGTCACCCTTCCTTCGCTTGGCCCTGAGCCTGTCCAAACTGGCATTCACCGTGACCCTATAGAGCCATGTGGATATGGATGCCCTTTCCTCGAAGCCTTCGCCCTTTGCCAAGAGGTTCACCATGGCATCCTGGACAGCATCCTGGGCCTCCATGGGATCCTGGACTATTCCATAGGCGACCCTGTAAAGCTTCGGCACAAGATCGGGGAGGATGTCCTCGTAGGTCCTCTTTTCCACCTCCACCAGTTGAATCGAAGGCTCTCTCTGGTCCATCCAAGCCCTCCTTTTCCCCATCGGGTGCCAATGGTTCGTCCCTCGTGGGGATGACCTCTCTCCCAACTACCCGAAAAGTTCCGTGTGGTGATGCCACTTTCTGTAAAAGATGTAGAAATTGGCCCTGCTTCTCCTTTCCCTTTCCTCTGGATCCATGTTCTCCCAAAGGGAACTGGGGTGGAGCTTCAGAGGAAGTCCCCCAGCGACAACTGCCTTGTACCCCAAATGCCTTATCCGGAAGGAGTAATCCAGGTCCAGATGCCTGTAAAATCGGAATCTCTCATCCATGAATCCAGCTTTGCGCACAACATCCCTCGGTATTGCCATAAAGTAAATCGTTATGGCGTGAACCTCTGGCCCCTCGCCCTCCTCGAAGTTCTGGCAATCCTTGGTGAGGAGCCCCATGGCCCCTGTGACTCCCACCTCCCGATCCTCGAGAACCCTCTCTACGGGAGAGAAGATGTCCCCCACTGGCTCCACGCAAGGATCCACTAAGAGGACAATCCTTCCCAGGGCTTGTCTCAGTGCCACGTTCCTGGAAGCTGCCTCTCCCAGCCTATGGTCCGCAAGGACGAGGAGGCAGTCGGGGTCGTGGCACGTGGCCTCCTGGAGCAATCTCCTCGTAGCATCCCTAGAGCCACCTTCAACTATGATGGTCTGGATCCTCCTGCCCCCCCCGTGGGCCTTCAAGGCCTCATAACATCTCAAGACCTCGTGCCCATTGTCGCACGCCACAAGGGAGACAGTGAAGTCGTACCTTTCCTCCTCTTCCAAGAGGTTGGGAACATCTCCGGAAGAGGAGATCTCTCTGGGTGCTCCTTTCCACTCAGCCCTGGATCTTCTCAGGGCCAATGTCCCTTGGGCATGATCCCTGAGTTCCACCCCCTGTCTTTCCAGCTCCATCCTCAGGGAATCAGCGGCGGTGAAATTCTTTCTGCTTCTCTCCTCATGGCGTATGCGGACCTTCTCTTGGACCTCGGGGGGAAGGTCTCTCGATTTCTCAGGCCAGGAGGCGAGATCCAATCCCAGCACTTGGTCGCAGTGGACCAGGATCCGGGACCTGAGAGGATGGGGAATCGACTCATCGTGAAGCATGGACCAGACAACAGCGAGGGCCCTGGGCAGGGCCAGATCGTGGCAGATCCATCGGGTGAACTCCTCTATCCATCGAGCCCCGGGACCTTCCCTGGGCAACTCCACATCCCTCCAAGCTCCATCCTCCACATGTCTCCTCAGATGGGAAAGCCCCCTCTGAGCTCCCCCCAGGGCCCTGAAGGTGAAATTCAGCCGACTTCTGTAATGCACAGTGAGGCACAGATATCTGAATGCCAGGGGATCGTATCCCCTCTCCTCCAAATCCCTTATGGTGTAATCATTGGCCGCTGATTTTGCCATCTTGGCCCCATCAGCGAGCAAGTGCTGGCCGTGAACCCAATGGCCCACGACTCTGTGGCCCACTGCAGCCTCTGATTGGGCCATCTCGTCCTCGTGATGTGGGAAGATGTTGTCCACCCCCCCTGTGTGGATGTCCACATGCTCCCCGATGTAGTGGAGAGACATTGCTGAGCACTCGATGTGCCAGCCCGGGAATCCCTCTCCCCACGGGGAATCCCATTTCATCTCCCTTCCTGGCTCAGCAGCCTTCCACAGGGTGAAGTCCTGGGGATTCCTCTTGAGGGGATCGGCCTCCACCCTCACAGCTTCGAGGAGGTTAAGGAGGATATTTCCCGAAAGGGCTCCATAATTGGGAAAGCTCTCTACATCGAAATACACGTTTCCGCCTTTCACATAGGCGTGGCCTTTTTGGATGAGGACCTTGATGAGTTCGATGCAATGGGATATGTGTTCGGTTGCCCTGGGAAAGACATCTGCGGGAAGGATGTTCAACCTGGCCTCGTCCTCGAGAAAGACCCTGGTATAATGTTCCGCTATCTCTCTGGATTTGAGGCCGGCTTTCCTGGCAGCTGCGATTATCTTGTCCTCCCCCCTTTCGAGCATCTCCTGCCTCATGTGGCCAACATCGGTTATGTTCTTCACGTGGAACACCTCGTAGCCGAGAAACCTTAGGACCCTCTTTATCCAGTCCGCCATGAGGAAGGTCCTGAGGTTGCCCAAGTGCGCGTCCCTGTAAACTGTGGGTCCGCAGCTATAGAGGGTTACCCTATTCGGGTCCCGAGGCGAAACGGGCTCCTTGGCACGACTCAAGGTATTATAGAGCCAAAGCCGCATGTCCCTGCTCCCCGAGGTAGGCGATATGGCAAAAGGAACCTTCCAGAGTGATCCCTAAATCAGCGCTCCTTGGAGATCTATGTTGCAACTTCACCTGAAAAAGTGTAACACGGTTTTTCGTCCAAGGGTGTCCAGAAGACTTCCGAGGGAAAGGGAGGATCCGATCCATACGGGCCTGCGAGGAAAGGCGGTAGATTGATGGGGATTTCGAAGTTTCGAGAGGGAAGTCCCCAGTGGGAACTCAGGACCTTCGGGGAATCGGACCTCACCGGGAGAATTCACCCAGGAGAAAGGAGTGCGAGGCATGGATAGCTCGGTGGGATTGGGGCTTTTTGTCTTGGCCTTGGGAGTGGGATTAGCCCTTTACAGGATCTATAGGCTCGAGAAGGGTATAGGAGAGTCACTCGACGGCCTTTTTCGGCAATACAGGATCGAGGTCCTGGATGCCTTCCAGAAGCAGGGGGCTGATACCTCCGAGAGGATAGCCAAGGCCTCAGCTGAGATTCGTCTAGGGCTCATGGAGAAGCTCGCAGGGGACTTCCAGACCATGCAGGAGAGGATAGATTCCATGTTGCTACAAGGTCGAAGGGAGCTACAGGAGGGCCTTGCCCGCTCCACTCAGGCTCTCGAACTTCGATTCGCCAATCTCCAGGAAGTGACTAGGAATCAGTTGGAGGCCATAAGGGGAAAGTTGGACGAAAGGCTAGAGCTCATAGGACAACAGGTCCAGTCCAAACTGGACCAGAATCTGAGGGAGGGTTTTCAGCATATGGAGAAGGTCCAGGAACACTTGAAGGCAGCGGAGCTGCAGCTCCAGGGAGTGGGGCAGGTGGGGGCTTCCATAAAGGAACTCAACGCCCTGCTCAGGTTGCCCCATCTGAGGGGAGGTTTCGGGGAGGCGACTCTCGAGAGGCTCCTTTCGGATTTCCTCCCTTCCCACATGTTCGAGCTACAGGCCCAAATACCCGGGGTTGGAAGAGTGGATGCCCTTGTAAAATTTCCCAAAGCCTCTCTCCCCATAGATTCCAAGTTCCCGAGGGAACAGGTCCTACCCCTTTTCGAAGAGGCGACATCCCCGGATCGCCTGGCTGAGGCGAGGAAGGTGTTGGCCCAGGTCCTGAGGAGTGAGGCCCAAAGGATATCCAGGTACATAGTGCCCGAGGCTGGAACCATGAACATGGCCCTCATGTTCCTTCCTTCGGAGACCTTGTATTTCGAGGCCATAAGGGATGGGAAGCTGTGGGAGGAGCTGGGAAAGAAGAGGGTCCATCCGGTATCGCCCAATACCTTGGCAATAACCCTCCGCGGCATAGCCATTGCCCACGAATACTATCAAATGGCCAGAGGCGTGGAACGGACCATGGAGGAGCTCCACAGGGCGAGGAGGCATCTGGAGCTTTTTCAACAGAGGTTCGAGGAGGTGGGAAAAGGCTTGGAAAAAGCCCAGGAGGCCTTCAGGACAGCTGCCACTCACCTGGCCAGATACACAGTGGCTGTGACGCGGCTCTCTCCCTCAGGGACCGAGGAGAAGATCGAATCCCCTCCCAAAGGGTGAGAGGGAGGGAGACGAACTCGTTCCGACCCACCATCGGGAGAACTCCTCGGTGTCCTCTTCGAGGTCTAAGCCCATAAAGAGGCCCTCACGAGAAGAATCTCCTCCTGGGACAGGACCTCCAACTTGCGTTTCGCTGCGGTCTTTATCTGGGGGAGATGCCACGCATCTTCCCGCAAATGGTTCACGGCAGCGTAATTCCGTAAGAGAGGCCCCCACTACCTTCATAGCTATGGGATCGCCTGAAGGCAATATCATCCCTTGATGGACAGCTAGACCCACGGCAGGCCCCCAAAATGACAAATGAGACTTTCCCCCCGCTCCTTCTTGGATTGTGAGCTTCCCGAGTGGCTTCCGAGGTATCCGAAGCACTCGGGTCCGTTTCAAATTCTCTCCAGCCTAACATCCCTCCCAATTCGCGGTAGTGGATGATCCAACCAAGTTTGTCTAAGAGCTCGTCTCCGCGAGGATGCGGGCCCGAAAGAGAGGGCCTCGCGGGGTACGTCCCAAAGTACGCCAGGGGAGGTTTTTTTGAGGGGCGCACTCTGTGCGCCCGTGTTGCACGGCCTAACGGATGCGGAGGGCCTTCATTATTGGGAGGGGCTAGCGGGAAGCTGGTTGCCCGAAGGGGGGATGGCCCGGTAAAGGGCCAACTTCCCTCTGCGGGCGGGCGGAGCCCGCCCCTCCAGGGGGGGCTAGCCTGGCTAAGAAGCCTCGGGGAGTAAACCCGGGGACAACGCGGAGGGTGGTTTTCTCGGAGGGACGCACTCTGTGCGTCCGCGTGGCAAGGCCCCACGAATGCCGAGGCATTCCATTTTCACCCGACGATGAGGCAAGAGGCCGGTTGGCCTATTGGGGACATGTCTGGGCCAGGCCGATGCCTTCCTATCCGGGCGTGCAGAGCCCGCCCCTCCGCGGGGTGGACGCTCCGAGGTGAGACGGCCTTGCGGGGGAAGGCCCGAAAATAGGCGAAGGGCGTTTTTCTCGGAGGGGCGCGGTCTCCGCGTCCGGGAATATGGGCCGGGCGCAAACCGGGGCATGTCAGGATTACGGGCCGGGGCGAAGGCTCGTTTCTTCGGAGGGGCGCACTCTGTGCGCCCGAGTGCTTAGGCCGCACGCAAGCCCCGGTATGGCATGACGGCCGAGAGGTAGACGAAGGGCCGGTGGCCTACCGGCGACACGCTCAAGTAGAGCCAATGGTGTCGTTGCGGGCGTGCGGAGCCCGCCCCTCCGCGGGGGGACCATCCGAGCTAGGATGGCCTTGCGGGGAAGGCCCGGGGATGACGCGAAATGCGGTTTTCTCGGAGGGGCGCGGTCTCCGCGTCCGGGAATATGGGCCGGGCGCAAACCGGGGCATGTCATGATTACGGGCCGGGGCGAAGGCTGGTTTCTTCGGAGGGGCGCACTCTGTGCGCCCGAGTGCTTAGGCCGCACGCAAGCCCCGGTATGGCATGACGGCCGAGAGGTAGACGAAGGGCCGGTGGCCTACCGGCGACACGCTCAAGTAGAGCCAATGGTGTCGTTGCGGGCGTGCGGAGCCCGCCCCTCCGCGGGGTGGCCACCCAAGAGGAGAGGCCTTGCGGGGAAGGCCCGGAGATAGCGCGAGGGGAGGTTTTCTCGGAGGGATCCGCTCTGCGCGTCCGGATAGCAAGGCCGGACGCAAGCCCGGGGTATGGTATGATCACCGAGGAGCGAACGAACGGCCGGTGGCCTAATAGGGAGATGCTCCGGTCAAGCGCAAGTCTTTCCCGCGGGCGTGCGGAGCCCGCCCCTCCGCGAAACGGGCAAGCGATGGCAGGAAGCCCTTACGGTGACAAACCTGGGGACGGCGCGAAATGGGGTTTTCTAGGAGGGGCGCACTCTGTGCGCCCGCGTTGCGAGGCCGGATGCGAGCCGTGGGATGGCTTCTCTGAGATCGAGTCCCTCGCCACGACAACCGAATCCACATTTATTCTCGACCCTGGGCCGGCCTTTGAGATATATTTAGCAAGGGGAAACGGTTTGCCTACAAATGCTCTCCAGGAGGTGGGGTCATGAGGGCTAAGCTGGTATTCGGGACAATTCTAGGAGTTCTCCTTGTGGGGCATGTGGGGGTGAGTTCCGGACAGGGATTCGACCAGCAGGACAGGGACCGCTTGATTAGGCTGGAAACAACCCTCCAAGTTTTCATGGAACAGATGGATAAGCGCCTCCAGCAGTTGGACAAGCGCATAGACGACCTTAGGCAAGAGATGAACAGCCGCCTAGAGGAGATGCGAGAAGATACCAACAAGCGATTCGAGCAAGTTGACAAGCGCATTGACCAGCTCATCACCTTCTTGTGGATCCTGGCGGGGATATTCACGGCCTTGGTGGTTGCAGTCATAGCATTTGCGTATTGGGACAGAAGGACGATCATTCGAAGGGCCAAGGAAGAGGCCTTAAAGGAGATGGAGGAAGCGGGGAGGTGGAAGACGATTCTGGAGGCATTGAGACAAGTCGCCATCAAGGATTCCAATGTCGCGGAGGCATTGAGGAGATTCAATTTGTTGTAGGGTTTCCGGAAGAGGAGAACCAAGCCGTTCGCGTCCCCAACGGGTTTCGTTCCCCCATACGGGTAGGCGAAGGGCGGTTTTCCCGGAGGGATGCGCTCCGCGCGTCCGCGTGGTACGGTCGCACGAATGCCGTGGCCTTTCATTTCGAATACATTCTTTAACGATGGCACGCTGTCCGAGAGG
Organism: Thermodesulfobacteriota bacterium; assembly: GCA_028275295.1. Lineage (GTDB taxonomy): Bacteria > Desulfobacterota > Desulfocorpusculales > Desulfocorpusculum > Desulfocorpusculum > JAPWUY01. The sequence continues at coordinate 9,181 of JAPWUY010000021.1, forward strand.
AAATATGCCCCGGGTCGAGCCGGGATCCTTCTTTGCGGGCGTGCGGAGCCCGCCCCTCCGCGTCGGGGCCAAGGCGATGGGATCCGGCCCCCGGAGGTGAGGCCTCGAGAATGCTCGAGGGGTGGTTTTCTCGGAGGGACGCGGTCTCCGCGTCCGGATTGCAAGGCCGGACGCAAGCCGGGGCATAGCATAACCATCGGGGGCAAATGAACGCCTGGTGGCCTAATGGGGCGGTCCCTCGGTGCAAGCGAAGCCTCATTTGCAAGCGTGCGGAGCCCGCCCCTTCGGGGGGATGCGCACCCAAGAAAGAGGGCCTTATGTGGTACACCCCGGAGTGCGCGAGGGGAGGATTTGTCGGAGGGACGCGGTCTCCGCGTCCGCGTTGCAGGGCCGTACGCAAGCCGAGGCATAACATGATAACCAGGGGCAAAGGAACCCCCGGTGGCCTAATGGAATGATCCCCCGGTGGAAGCAAAGTCTCCTTAGCGGGCGTGCAGAGCCCGCCCCTCCGCGGGATTGGTGATCCCAGCTGGGATGGCCTCGCGGGGAGAACCCAGAGACAACGCGCAGGGCGGTTTTCTCGGAGGGGCGCGGTCTCCGCGCCCGGGTTGCCAGGCCTTACTCATGCCAGGGCGTTTCATCACGCGAGATGGGTGGCCAAAGGCCCGTGGCCTAACGGAGACATGCCCGGATCAAGCCCAAGCATCCTTTAACGGGCGTGCGGAGCCCGCCCGCGGCGGGGTCAGGAGCCAAGTAGATCGAGTTGCGCGCTAGCCGGCAGGCGGCGCGAGATGCCGTTTTTTTCGGAGGGGCGCACTTTGTGCGTCCGCATGGCAAGGCCGTATGTAGGCCGAGGCATTTCATTCCCCCAGATCCTTTAAGGATCGCCCGGTGGCCGAGCCGGGACATGCCTAGGTCAGGACAGACTCACCCTCGCGGGCGTCCGAGGCCCCCTTCGGTGGGCGTGGAACCCGTGGAAAGGAGGCCCTGAGGGGCAGGCCAGGAGGTGGGGCGAATGGTGAGTTTCTTCGAGGAAAGTCGAGCCTCTTCCCCAATTGCCTCCCAACCATTGTGCCGGGCTCTTCGACTTTGCGGCTGACTATGATCCAGTTTGCCGTCCTTTTCCTTCCAGATGGCAGGGCTGTGTGTTGCGGACCCAAATTCCAAACCGCGTCCGTTCCCTAGTGCCCTGAGTCGTAGGAAACCCAGCTCCGTAACCGAAAGTCAAGGCCTTTTTAGGATGGAAGGGTTTTCTTCTAGCATTTCGTGAAGCTGGCCCGCCCTATTCACTTTTGGCTAGGAGCAAGGTTCAAGACCCTGGATTGTGGCTCAAAGCCTCTCAGCTAACAGGGGTCTAGAGGTCAGACGAGCAAAGGCCGGGTACATTGCCCGGTTGACCATTCGGTTCCCTTTGAATACAGCGCAGTCCTTTACCAAACTAGGACCACCGAGACGATATCCAAACCCGCCTAGTCTCGCCTTCCGTCCAAATACCGCCCCCATGGCTTAGCCAAGATCAGACGGAGCTCAAGTCGGGTCAGGCCTTGATCCACCGATGCTAGAGCCGTC
>JAPWUY010000022.1 GCA_028275295.1 Thermodesulfobacteriota bacterium
CCCCAACTGCCACTATGGCCCTCGCCTTCCTCAAGTCCACCTCCGCAGCCCTGGTGTCTCTCTCGACCACCTTCACCCTGGAAGATCCCTCAGATGGCCCGAGAAAGTGGGATACTGTCTCCACTTGACGGTTTGGACCTCCTGGTTCATCCCCCAGACCCCTTTCCACGCTCACCACAACTGGTGGATCCCCCAAAGAGTATTCCACCAGAACCTTGGAGTCGAACTCGGTCCTTCTGGCAAGGATCTCCCCGTCTCTCTCTTCCAAACAATTGACCCCTATGAGGGCACCTCCCACCTGAGCTCCCACCCAGGAAGCCAGTTCCTCCCCCTCGATGGAACCCGGGAAGACCATTGCAAAGGGGTTCTCCTCGCGGAGGATGGCATCCAATGCCCTGGCGTATGTCCATGTGCCAGACGCCTCGTGAAACCCCTCCCCTTCCACCTTGTGGACCCTGGAGAGCTCTCCAGGGACAGACTCTGGGGCTTGTCCCCCTAACCAGACCCCTTCCAGAGAGGCACCCAGGTCCCTCGCCCAGCTGGATGCCACACCGATGGCCATAAGGCTCTGCCTGGAGAGCTGTATTCCACGATGCTGAAGATAGATGAAGATCCTCTTTCGCATTTCCTACCTCACCAGTCCCATGGAGCGGAGTTCACTTAGCATGCCTTCCAGCTCCGATTCCTTGGATCCGTCTACTCGCCTCGATGGAAATGTCCTTTGGGGCTGGAGGGAGTAAATCCTCGGTGTCACCTTTTCCCGGAACCCTTCCAGGCCACCTTCCATCCCCTCTCCCTTCCACTCGGGGATGGGAGTCTTCTTGTGCTGGAGCTTGAGCTTTGCTCTAGCGCTCCTCGGGGCCCTAGGGTCATCCTTGAGGAGGGCTATGCCCACACAGAGGACAACTGGCACTTCCACCTCGATTATCTCGCTTCCTTCCTCGATGGCCCTTTTGACCCTCAAAATCCTCCCTTCTAGGCATTCCAAGTCCTCCACGTAAGTGACGAAGGGCCACCCGAGCTCCCTTGCCAGGAAGACCCCCTTCATGCCGCACTCGAGCTCGTTCATCTGAACCCCGGTAAAGAGCACATGGAGCTCGAGCTTCTTGGAAGCGAGCGCAACCCATTTTGCCTCTGTCACAATCCCCCTCACTTCCCCCGGGGGAAGTATCCTCATCACCCCATCTACGCCCCTGTAAAGACATTCCCTCAGGACATCGAGCCTTCTCGCATGGCCGACACTCAGTCCCGTCACCTCCACCGAGGGGTCTCTATCCTTCCATTTCAAGGCCATCTCCAGTGCGTTGAGATCCTCTTGATCGAATCTCCCTTCCCACTCAGACCATTTGGGATTCCCCTTCGAGTCCAGAATCTCACCCACCAGGTCCCTGGTATCGTAAATCTCCCTCACCCAAACACCCAGTCTCATACCTTTCCTTTCCCCCTTTTCTCACCGCTCACCCATCTCATCCGAACCTGTATCTCACTCCCATCCCCCCATTGGGGTGGTTCCACTTTATTGCCTCCCTTGGGCATGCGAATCTGCAAGTCCCACACTCGAGACAATTCTCGTGCCTCACAAGGATCCTCGAGGGCTCATCCCCTTCGGCCACATAGACCCTAGCTGGACAGATGAATGTGCACACCCTTTGTCCGCAACTCTTGCAGGCTTCTTCGTCCACCCATATGTGAGGGTTGTCCCTGTCCACCTCGTAGTGGACTCTGTAAAGCTTCTCCTCTATGGGGAGATTAGGGCTCCAGATGTCCTCATGTCCGTCCATCATCCCATCAATCTCCTCATCTTCCAGAGATTTCTCGCTGTCCTCACTTTGGGGAGCCCTTCCAGTGCCCTGGCCAGCGCCCTCTTCCGGATCTCACTTTTGGGGCTCTGGGACTGTTGGAACAGATCCACAAGGAGTCTCGAGAACCTGCTTGGCAACTCGTCCATAATTTCGGGAAATGCCCTGTGGGCCTCTTCCATCCCTTTTAGGGCCTTGAGATCTTCCATGGCAAAGCTCTCCATAAGCATCCTCTCGTAGAGGGAGAGGGAATCCCTTGAGAAATCTCCCAGTAGTTTGGCCTGTGAGATGGCCTCAGCTGCAAGTCTCCCCGAGAGCATGGCCAGATTGGCTCCTTCGTGGTAGATGGAGGCATTCACGAGTCCCGCTGCATCGCCCACCACGATTAGGCCATTGTGACAAAGTTGCCCTATGGCCTCGAAGCCTCCCTCGGGGATGATATGGGCGCTATACTCGAGGAGCTCGCCTCCGTGAAGGAGCCGTCTCACCTCCGGGTGGGATTTGAAGCCCTCCATGACGTCGTGTGGGGAGAGGCCCTTGGCTACGAGGCTCTCGAGCTTGACAATGATTCCCACTGCCAAGGTCTCTCGACCTGTGTACAGGAACCCCCCTCCCACAAGCCCCTTGAAGGGTCTTCCTATCCATTCCACTGCTGCCCCACATCCCTTCTCCAGAGAGAACCGGTCCTCTATCTTTTGAGGATCCAAGGCCCATATCTCCTTGACTCCCAGCCCGTACTTCTGGGGTTTGGGGCCAGGGGACATCCCCAGCCTGGAGGAGGCCTTCTCCGTCAGGATCCCCAAGGCCCCCTCTGCCAGGATCACGCAGCTCGCCCTGAAGGGCTCCTCCTCCCCCCTCACCTTCACCCCGATGACCCTGGGGCCTTTCTCCCCGTCTTCGTAGAGGAGATCATCCACCACTGTCCCCTCCAGAATGGTCGCTCCCTTGGCCTCTGCCTCAGAGGCGAGCCACCTGTCGAACTTGGCCCTGTAAACGACCCAGGAATGGTTATGGGGAGGTTGCTCCCATATCTTGGAGCCAAATCCGAGGAGGCAGAAGCTATCCTCCCCCAGAAGACCCACCATCCTCTTGCAAACGGGCCTCTCAAGGGGGGCTCTCGTCGCGAAATCCGGGATCATCTCCGAAAGCACTGTGGAGTAAAGGAGGCCACTCACGTTCTTGGACCCAGGATACTGGCCCTTTTCCATCACGATGACATCGATTCCCCTCGAGGCGAGCTCCCAAGCAGCTACGAGGCCAGCTGGTCCCCCTCCAACCACTATCACATCAGATACGCTCTCCTGCGTCATCCTCCCCTTTTCCCACTAACTCCGATTCCTTCTGGACCCTAGCTTTCCCGGAGCCTTCCCCCAAATCCAAGGGTAGCCCCTTCCCTCTTCCGAGGCCCAGGCCTGGACCGATCTCGTCCCCCTGGTGATCCAGACCAGTATTGTCGAGCTATGGTGGCACAAACCCGTTTTCAAATCAACGGGGGAGCATCGGGACCAGGACCTTCGTTTTGGAAAGACCCCTTCACTTCCAGCAACTCTGATCCGTCATCCTGAGCCCTTCGAGATGATATCCCTTAATCCTGGCCTCCTCGAGGGCTTCCCTCAAGGCTTCCTCTTCCATCTGAGGCTCCCTCGAGAGAATCCAGAGATACTTTCTCGATGGAACGCCCACAATCGCCCATTGATAGTCGGGGGCCAGGCCTATGATCCAGTAGTTGCCCTTGAACGGCCAACGAAACTCCACTTCGAGCTTGGTATTCCTGGTGTTGGGGACGACTCTCGCCCTCCCTTTTGCCACCTCCAATGGACCTGATGGCGCCCCCTTGCGGCATGAATTCAGGACTTCGACCTCGCCTCCTTCCAGGAGGCTGTATTGGGCCTTGGTGCAAAAGCAATCCCCTTGGAAAGGGCCGGGAAGGGATGCTATCTCGTACCAGGTCCCCATGTACCTCTCTAGGTCCACATGATCCACTGTGGCTGGGGGATCGGTGGGCTCCAACCATCCCGAACACCCATGGAGGACTAGAAACAATGTGGAGAAAAGCACCCAATACATCTCCTCTCTCTCCCCCCCCTCATGGAGATTTTCTAGCCAAATTCCCTCTTTCAGGCAGAAGGACCCTTGCCACTAAAGGAAAATGATCCGATGGAAGTCCCTCTCGCCTTTCCACTAGATGGACCTCAAGGGTGAGTATGCCGGGACTCACTAAGATCCAATCTATTCGCCCCCCCTTCCCAACCCCCGTGAAGTGGTGAATGGTCGAGGGTTCCCTCTCCTCACAGAACCGAGCCTTTTCCCGCCATGAATCGAGCAGTGGTCGGGGTCCCTCTGTGAGGATGCGATGGACTGGCCCATCTGGATTCTCGTTGAAGTCCCCGACCAGGATCACTGGTAACTTCTTCCTGGAGATCCATTTCCTGATCATCCTTGCAGCCTCAAGCCTTGCCTTGGAGGATACATGGTCCAGGTGGGTATTGGCGAACCAAAAAGGCCTCTCAGAGCCCAGAGGACTGAATTTCCCGTAGGTAAAGAGCCTTGGGAAGGCCGCACCCCAGTCCTTGCTCTTGTATACCCCTGGAGTCCGAGAGAGCCAGAACTCTCCGAAGGATATGGGCCTCAGGGATTGGACCCTGTAGAAAATGGTCGGCATCTGAACCATGGGATCCTCGTCCTCGGGCCTAGGGGGAAGGATGGCCCTGTAACCTTCCAGATGCTCCACGAGAAAGAGAAGTTGTCCCGCAGTGCACTCCTGGGTTCCCAGAAGGTCAGGCCTCTCATCCATGATGGTCTCCACAACGAGCTCTCTCCTATAGGGCCATCCGTGAATCCCGTCATGGGGATTGTCGAATCTGATATTGAAGGTCATGACCTTGAGTTCCTGTGCCACGGTCCTTCCCTCAGAAGAGCGGGGGCCACCTGCCCCTTGCCAATCCCCCCACCGTCAGCTCCATTGGATGATCTCTGGCTCAGGTGCGAAGGGACAAATCCTTGATGAGGTCCTCGGCAAAGGCTATTACGAATTCCCTCTGCTTCTCATCCGCATATCGGGAGCAAGAGCATCTGTGGTTGACCCGACTCCGCAAAAGGAGCTCGAACTTGACGAAGTGGGCCCCGACCTCTATGGCAATGCAATAGGGCTGACATTGGGTATGTTCCAGGTGAATCCCGTTTAGAAGCCCCTGGGGGACCTCTAGCCAAAACAGTCCCTCTATGGCCGAAAGCTCCGCATGGGTGGAAAGGTATTCCCGGGCTTTCTCTATGTCCGGGGTCGGTATCTCGTCGATCAAATAAGCCCTCACTTTTCCCTCCTTTGGGCCCACGGAGATTCTATCAGCTGGGGACCCGAAATCAAGCTTGAGAGGAGCTTTGCCACAGGGGTGGAAACCCTGCTGCTTGATCTCGGGTAGGGGAGATTGTAACATAGACGTCCTTGTAGTCCCACTTCTTTGGGCCCTCGGAGAGGAGGCGGAGATTGAAAGTCGGCCTATTCATTCCCTGCATCGTGGAACAGTTTCACCCCCAGGTGGGCGAGGCAACGGCTAGGGTCCTGGCAAAGGCGGGATGTTCTCTGGACTATCCACCGGACCAAACCTGCTGCGGTCAGCTCCAATACAAGACGGGGAACTGGAAGAGCGCCAGGGACGTCGCAAGACATTTCATCAAGGTCTTCGAGGGATTCGAGGCAGTTGTTGCCCCATCGGGATCCTGTGTAGCAATGGTCCGCAAGTATTATCCGGAGCTATTCCGCGACGATCCAAGGGAAAGGCAGAGAGCTCAGAGCCTTGCCCAGAAGACCTTCGAGCTCACGGAGTTCCTCGTCCGAGTCCTGGGGGTTGAGGACCTGGGGGCCCGATGGAGGACAAAGGCCGTTTACCACGACTCTTGTCAGGTCTCCAGGGCCCTGGGCATAAAGGAAGAGCCCAGAAGGCTTCTTTCCAAGGTGGAGGGATTGGAGCTCGTGGAGATGGAGCAGGGAGAAGTTTGTTGTGGGTTTGGGGGAAGCTTCAGCCTCCAATTTCCCGAAATATCCGAGGCCATGGTGGCTGAGAAGGCCTCCCACATCTTGGCAACGGGAGCAGAGACCCTCATCAGCGCTGAGATAAGCTGCCTCATGAACATCGGGGGGTATCTCAAGAGAAAGGGCGCCTCCATAGTTCCGGTTCACATAGCCGAGGTGCTAGTCCAGCGAGGGAAATAGGGATGAGAATCAGGTGCCTTGAATTCAGCGAGAGGGCAAAAGGGGCCCTTCGAGACGAGATGCTCCAGCAGAATCTCCAGAGAATAGGGGTCCGTTTCAAGACCGCGCGGGATCTGGCTTTCGCGGCGCTGGAGGATCCTGAGTCCTTGAGGGAGATGGGAAGGGCCCTGAAGGAGAAGGCAATTGCCAACTTGCCCCTTCTCCTGGAGACATTGGAGATGAGGGTGAAGGAGGCTGGGGGAGTTGTCCACTGGGCCTGCACCTCCAAGGAGGCCAGGAACATAGTCTGCGAGATTGCCAGGACCAAGGGCGTGAGAACCGTTGTCAAGGGCAAGTCCATGGTCACCGAGGAGATCTCCCTCAATGAGGCCTTGCAGGCCCAAGGGATCGAGGTTTGGGAGACGGACCTGGGGGAGTTCATAATCCAGCTGGCGGGTGAGCCTCCTTCTCACATAATCGGTCCTGCTGTGCACAAGAGCAAGGAGCAGATAGCGGATCTCTTCGCCCAGAAGCTCGGCGTGCCAAAAGCCGAGGCACCGGAGGAGCTGACGAGAATAGCGAGGGAGAAGCTGAGGGAGAAGTTCCTCAATGCCGACATGGGAGTGACCGGCGCCAACGCGGCAGTTGCGGAGACGGGCTCCATCTTGCTTTTGGAGAACGAGGGAAACATAAGGATGAGTGTGACCATGCCCAGGATCCTGGTCACGGTCATGGGTATAGAAAAGGTGATAGCCACCCTCGATGACCTAGCAGTGATTCTGGCTCTCCTGCCGAGAAGCGCGACAGGGCAGAAACTTTCCGCTTACAGCACCATTTTCACAGGGCCTAGGGCCCCTGGAGAGCTCGATGGCCCAGAAGAGTTCCATCTCGTGCTCCTGGACAATGGGAGGACCCGCATCCTAGCAGACCCGGACAGAAGGCAGAGCCTCTTCTGCCTGAGATGTGGCTCGTGTCTCAATGTGTGTCCGGTGTACAGAAAGGTAGGGGGGCACGCCTATGGCTGGGTCTATTCAGGGCCCATAGGTGCTATCTTGACCCCTCAGCTCATTCCCCCTAGGCTCGCAAGGGAGCTCCCTTTCGCCTCAACCCTCTGCGGGGCGTGCGCTGAGGTTTGTCCGGTCAAGATCGACCTTCCCAAGCTGCTTCTCATAATGAGACAGAGGCTCTCGGAAGACCCCAATTTCGATGGAGGGGTTCCTCTTCTTCCGAGGCTCGCTTCCAGGGCCCATGGCTGGATTCTCACGAGACCTCGGCTCTACAGGCTCGCAGCCCGGGGAGCCAGGCTCTGGTCCAAGGCCCTCACCGAGGAAGGAAGATGGAAGTGGCTTCCACCGCCTGTTGGAAGATGGGGGAAGATGAGGGATGTTCCGGCCATGCAAGTGCCTTTTTCAGAGAGATGGAAGAAGCTCAAGAAGGAACTCCTGGGAGGAGTGGCCAATGAGCCCACAAGCTAGGGAAAAGATCCTTTCGGCTGTGGAGCTAGCCCTCGGATTTCCCAAAAGGGACGAGGAGATCCTGAAAGGGAAGTCCACTGGGGAGGTGCACTGGCTCAATCCTTCGGCGCCATGGGATTCGGTGGAAAAGGAGCTTTCGGCCCTCTCTGCGCGGTTCCACAGGATCGAGGATACAGGGCAACTCCGGGATTTGCTGGGGTCCATAGTGGAGGAATATGGGGTGAGAAGCGCCCTCATGTGGGATCATCCTTCGCTCGAGAAACTGAAGGTGGCTCAGTTTCTCGACGAGAGGGGAGTGAGACGGGTGGATACCAGCGATCCAGAGAAGTTTCGTATCGAGGCAGCAAAGGCTGATATGGGAATTACGGCAGCAGAGGCATTGATCGAGGAATCGGGGGCCATAGTAGTGAGGTCATCTCGAGAAATGCCGAGGGCTGTATCCCTTCTGCCTCCAGTCCACGTGGCCATAGTCTCATGGGCCCAGAGGATATCCACCATTTGGGATATCGTTCCCCTGTGGAGGAGTTGGCTTGAGAAAGAGGGGAGACTTCCCAGTGCCGTTCATTTCATAACAGGCCCGAGTAGAACCGCTGACATAGAACTGACCCTGGTCCTGGGGGCTCACGGCCCCAAGGCACTTCACGTGGTGGCACTTCCCGAGGAGCTTATCTCCCTGAGGGAGTGACTAGGCCATGGTGCAAATGCCCTCTTCAGCCTGGGCCCCTCCCCAAAGGGCGAGATCCAGGTGAGCGAGGATCAAGGTGGCTCGCCTCAAGAAGGGTTATGTCTGTATCCAGGGGCAAAGGGATTTGCTCCGAGTCAATCCTCTGCCCTTTTTGGCCAGACGGGGAGGGAACTTTGCGGGTGATTTTTCCCTGGTTCTTGGAGCGCATGCGGGCATACTAGGGCCCCCTTCAAACTGAGAAAGGGAGGAGAACTCCTCAGAATTGGAAGGCCTGATACTCATCCTTGGGCTTTTGGCAGGGGCCTATATGGCTTGGAACATAGGGGCCAACGATGTGGCCAATGGGATGGCCTCTCCAGTTGGTGCGAAGGCCATAACCCTCAAGCAAGCCGTCATAATCGGTGGGGTCTTGGATTTCGTGGGGGCGACCTTTATAGGTTCCCATGTGGCCGAGACCATAAGAAAGGGCATAGTGGAGCCCTCAGCCATCCAGGACCCGAGGGTCATGTCCCTGGGGCTCCTCGCAGCTCTGCTGGCTGCCGGGCTATGGGTCTTCATCTCCTCCTGGAAGCAAATCCCAGTTTCCACAACCCACTCCATAGTGGGCTCCATGGTGGGCTTTGGGATAGCTGCGTCGGGTTTTTCCTCCATCCGCTGGTGGGCTTTAGGGGGTATTGTGCTCTCTTGGATAGTCTCGCCTTTTTTCGCATGCGCTTTGGGTTATGGGGTTTTCGAGCTCATAAGGAGAAAGGTCCTCGCAGGACCCAATATAGTGAGAAGGGGAGTCATGTTGGGGCCCTTCTTCGTGGGGGTGACCCTTTTCATCATTTTTTGCTCCATGCTCCTCGACACTCCCTTGGGGAATCGCCTGGGGCTCTCACCAGCTTACAGGACAGGTCTCTCCCTCCTGATCTCCCTGGCCTTGGCCCTTCTTTCCCGCACATGGCTCAGGAGGCTTTTGAAGAGGAGATCGCATGAGGGAGTGGAGGGGGTATTTCGCAGGCTCCAGATCCTCACTGCCTGTTACGTCTCCGTATCCCACGGCGCCAATGACGTGGCCAATGCCATAGGCCCGGTTGCTGGGATATACATCATTTACAAGACAGGGGCCATGAGTCCTCAGGCGCCGGTCCCCATGTTCCTTCTAGCCTTTGGGGGACTTTTCATAGCCATTGGCTGCTTCACATGGGGTTACAGGGTGATCGAGACCCTGGGGCACCAGGTCACCGAGCTGACCAATACCAGGGGATTTTCCGTGGACTTCGGGGTCGCCACTTCTGTGCTTCTCGCATCCAAGCTCGGGCTTCCGGTTTCCACAACACATGCGGCAGTGGGGGCTGTAGTGGGGGTGGGACTCGCAAGGGGAATCTCGGCTGTGGACTTCAGACTCGTGGGCAAGATATGCTTTTTCTGGTTGATAACATTGCCCATTTCAGCGATCTCCTGTATGATCATTTTTGCCGTTTTGGAGGGGATTTTTCTCTGAGACCCGTGGCTTGGAGGATTTGATGCGATCGCCCTTTGTCCACCTTTTCAGGGAATCGCCCTTCGTCAAGCTCCTCAAACATGCGGAGATAGTGCAAGAGGGCGGAGTCTTGTTCAGAAAGGCCATGATCTGTTACCTCGATGGGGCCTGCACCGAGTTCGAGGCCTTCCACATGGACGTGACGAAAATGGAACACGAAGCCGACTGGCTCAAGAGGAACATAAGGGGGCATCTGCCGAGGGGGCTCATGATGCCCGTGGACAAGTTCCAATTTCTCCTCTACTTGAGGGAGCAGGACAAGGCCCTGGATTCGGTCCAGGATGCGTTGCATTGGCTCTCTTTCCGTAATACGGTTGTGCCCGACGAGCTCGTGGACGACCTTCTTCTCCTCGTTGACAAGGCTGTGGATTCCCTCAATCAGCTCCCCCTGATGGTCAAGAGGGCCACGGTTTATCTCCGATCCTTCTCGGACAAGGACAGACAACAGGTAAAAGAGGTGATAAAGGCCCTGAGGCTCAAGGAGTCAGAGAGCGACACCATCGAGAGGAAGCTCAAAAGCGATATTTTCAGTCTCGCCTCAGTGGATGCAATGACGGTTTTTCACCTCATAAGGCTCGTGGAGTACATGGGCGATATAAGCAACCATGCCGAAAACGCAGGCGATGTGATGAGGGCCATGATAGCGCGCTAGCCTCCTTCACCCTCGGCATCAGTAGCTAGCCATTTTTGAGCCAATGGGGAAAAGACCTGAGCCAGGAGCGTTTTCCTTAGGAGCGATCCGCAATCTTCTCCATTTCCCCCTCGTCACCCTCGATCCTTCTCACATCCCCATCTTGAGGGAAAAGGAGGGCTTCCATTCTTCGGGACAGTTCCTCCAGGCCTTCTCCCGTGAGAGCTGATATGGCAACCGAGGGATATTTCCATGACATGGCCGATACCATTGAGGGCTCCACCAGGTCTATCTTGTTGAACACGAGCAGCTCGGGTTTGCCATCGAGCCCCATCTCTTCCA